>JANLWR010000974.1:0-5964 GCA_031364625.1 Deinococcales bacterium
GTCGAATTGCCACTCGAGTCCCCTTGATTTTAAAATACTCAACTCGAGGATATGCGTGTTTCAAAATAAAAACCCCGCACGTTTGAAGGTGCGGGGCACAAACTCGAGCGCTGATGTTTAACGAATGGTGACTGCCAATCGGTAATCAAATTGATTGCCTGCTACAACATTGGTACTGAATGAAGTCACTTTAATGAAGTACGTCCCTGCTGCCAAATTGTGGGCATAAGAATTTAAGGGTGTTGCTCCAGTGCCATCAATCAATGAACAATAGCCGCGCCCAGTGTCGCCATCAGAGCCGAGTTGAGTGCCGCTTGAATTGACAAGTGCGATGGTGCTGTCAATGCCATTTGATTCGCAGGTTTCGGCAGTGCTGCCTTCAATGGTTTCGATGCGCAATGATGCTCCGGCGGGCACAGGAATGGCGTACCAGTCCGTATCGGTTGCGACTTGATGTCCGCCTAGAATAACGGCGTCCAAACCAGTCAGTGCGGTGGCTGTGGCTTGTGTGTCATTCGGTTCAACTTCAGTCCCCTGGTCGGTCAAAAACCTGATTTGTAACATGTAGGCTGCAATTGTTCCAGCAGTGTTTTTTGATACCTGAACTTTGCGCCGAGAGTGGTGTTGGAGCTTGGGCTTTGTGGACAAGCGACCAACAGGCTTGTCAGTCCAAGCGAAAAAATCCCGCCTAAGAATCTAAACTGTTTGGGTGTCATTTAAAAGGTGTACCGTATCATTCTTGGGTATCTTGTTCAGAAACAGGATTTTTCTAAGATTCTTGCAAAATTAAATGCTCAACTCGAGCGGGGCATGAAATCGTATTTGTGATACCCTCAAAGCACAACAATCTTTAAACTCGAGGTGCAATATGAGCGTCAAATCGCTGGCTTGGCTCGGGGTTCGCACCGTCAACGCGGCGGCAATGTCGGCTTTTTACCGTGATGTTTTGAAGCTCGAAGTCTTGCAAGAACAGTCCGATGGCGCTCGGTACGCTTTGGCGGATGGGACTGAAGTCCATGTTTATGACGGGGCTGATCCCTTCCACCAATTCTTTGGCACTGCGCCAGTGATCGGTTTTTTTGTTGATTCTTTTGCCGACACTCAACAGCGCATGGTTCGAGCGGACACCGGGTTTTTGTACCCAGAACCGCAACGGCAATCGGGCAGGGTATGGCAGCATTTTCGCGCCCCCGATGGGAACGTCTACGAAATTATTGGCATTGATGATTCAGAATAACAATGACCCAAAATTGAATTCTGAGTCATCGGTTCAGCATCATGGTTTTTTACGGGCGCATTGATCTTATTCACTCGAGGTAGGTGTAACCCACCAGTTCTTCATCGTAATGCTCGAGAAAACTCTCACCCTCGGCGGGTCCAAGAATGCCAGCTTCGATGGCTTCCTCGACATCTTCACGCACGCCTCTGCTCAGTTGCGGGGCGCTGTAACCCATGCCTTCGATCAAGCGCCGCGCCTTTTGTCCGCGCACAAACAAGTCCAGTTCGTAATCGCCGTCGCTCGAGACGCTGACGTGGGCTTCGTTGACTTTGCCGAACAGGTTGTGGGCGCTGCCGAGCACGTCTTGGTACGCGCCCATTAAAAACACGCCCAGATAGTACGGTTCGCCCGGTTTGGGTTCGTGCAGAGGCAAGGTTTTTTGCACGTCGCGCAGGTCAATAAATTTGTCGATTTTTCCGTCACTGTCACAAGATACGTCTTCGATGGTGCCGCGCCGCGTCGGGCGTTCATCCAGTCTCGAGAGTGGCACAATCGGGAACAGCGCGTCGATAGCCCAGTGGTCGGGCAGGCTTTGGAAGAGGCTGAAGTTGCAGATGTACTTGTCGGCAAGTAAAGCCGCCAGGTCTTCAAATTCGTCGGGGACGTATTTGGAGTCGGCATCGGCAATCACTTTTAAAACTCTGTTGGCGATACGGTTGAAGAGTTCCTCGCCCCTGGCACGGTCACGCAGGCTGAGATACCCCAGATCAAACAGGTTGTGCATGGTGTTCTTGTCGTCCACGGCATCAAAGTAACTCTCGCGGTAATTTTTTAAAGTGACTGCCTCGAGAATTTGTTCCATGTCGGTGATCAGTTGATGCTGGTCTGGATAGCCTGGCTCGAGCGAATCGGCAAAGCGCGTGGGTCCGCTCACCTCGAGCACGGGCAAAATAAGTACCGCATGATGCGCGGTGACGGCACGACCAGATTCGGTCACAATAATCGGGAAGGCACTGGGCGTCAGTTCTGCGCCTTTGCAGGTTTCCATGATGCTGTAGACAATATCGTTGGCGTATTCGGGCAGGGTGTAATTGGCAGAGGCGTAAAAGGTGGTTTTGCTGCCGTCGTAATCGACTGCCAGTCCGCCGCCGACGTTCAGGTATTTCACGCCGACGCCCAATTCGTGAAGCTCGGCGTAGGTCTGCGCAGCTTCGCGCACCGCGACTTTGATCTTGCGAATGTCGGTCAACTGGCTGCCGACGTGACAGTGCAGCATCACCAGGCAGTCGAGCATTTTTTCTTGCTCGAGCCGCCGCACGACCGCCAGCAATTCGGTGGCGTTCAAACCAAATTTGGCTTGGTCGCCGCCCGATTCTTCCCACTGCCCCGAGCCTTTGGCGTGCAATTTAAACCGTGCGCCAATGCTTGGGCGCACGCCAATTTCTTTGGCAACCCGCAAGACCCGCTCGAGTTCGGAAAATTTCTCGAGGGTGATGACCACGTTCTTGCCCAGTTTTTTGCCCCAAAGCGCGAGGCGCACAAAACCGTCGTCTTTGAAACCGTTGCAACAAAGCAGCGCGTCTGGGTGCAAGTCTTGGGCGAGGCACAGGGCAAGCTCGGCTTTAGAACCCGCCTCGAGACCGTGCGCGAAGGGTTTTCCCGCCTGTGCGATGGTCTCCACCACCATGCGGCGCTGATTGACCTTGATCGGAAACACGCCCTGGTAATGGTTTGGGTAGTTGTACTCGAGAATTGCGTCCCTAAACGCTTGGTTTAATTGTTCAATCCGAGATTGCAAAATTTGTGGAAACCTAAGAATCACGGGCAGGCTTTCAAAGCGTGCCACAATGTCATCAACGATTTTCAGTAAGGGCGCACCCTTACTGCTGCCGTGCGGGGTGGCTTCGAGTAAGCCTTTTTTGCCAACTTTGAAGTAACCGCCAGACCAGTTTGGCACGCCGTATACTTCTGCCGCATCGAGTGCGTTTAATCGATCAAGTGTTTTCAATGCCGTCTCAACTCCCTTAATTTCAGTTTTGGCAAGCCCAGTTTCCCGAGTTGCGAGCATGAGTATACAAAAAGCGTGAGGTGAAAGGGGTCAGGCATTTTACCCTAACCCTCAAAACAAAGCTCGAGTGCGTGGATGAGTGTATTTTAGGGACACAGACAAGTTTGGTTGAAGAGAACTTCGTCAAGAATTCATCATTGCGCATAAAAATAGCAGATGTGAAGTACGGGTTTTTGCAAAAATCAATTGTATTGCCACGCTTTGACGCATTTCGCGTTAAACTCGAATCAGGTTGGTTTGTCAAAAAGAACCCAAAGCAAGTGCCAACCGAACTTTTGGACTCGAGGAACTCTTTGGTAAAGGTACGCGTCGGTTGGCAAATTCGAGCACTCAGTTTCGCGTTGTTTTTCAGCGTGATTGCGTTTTTGATTCTTGGTTTGATTACTGCTGCCAACAACAGCGTTTCGCGCGATCAAAGCAACACCGAATTGGCTCGGGTGAACGAATTGTCTCGGGTGGCACTGCAAGCCAAGTCTTTGGCAGCCGAATTAAACGCCTGGCAGACCGCTTATGCCTTTGAAATTACCCGTGGTTCACAAAAAGCCTTGCTTGACAGCTCTCCTTCCAGAATGAAGTTCTTAGGCTCGAGTCGGGCGCTCAGTCAGCAGTTATCGGCACTTGAGTTGAGGGCAGAAGTCTTGTCGGTTTTGGAACGAGAGCAATTGCGCACTGCCAGAAAGCAATTTCAAGAATTTATCGCCTTGGATGAAACCATCATTGAGATGTACCGAACCAACAACACAAATTTAATGCAGCAAGCTTCTGACTTGGTGCTCAACCGCGAAATTGATTTGTTCAGGGTTTTGAACGTTTCGATCACCACCTTGGCTGAAGATATTGCCACCCGTGCCGAAAACGAAGCCATTCAGCGTCAACGCACCGATCAGATCTTGTTCACCCGTTTGTTGTGGGTTTTTGGGTTTTCGTTGGCGGGTATTTTGATGTTCTCGTCAATCGCCTGGAATTTCTGGCAGCAACGCACCAAATTACTGCAACAACTCGAGGAGCTGGCGCGTACCGACAGCCTGACCAGTTTAACCAACCGTCGTGCCTGGAATGAAGAATTTCCGCAGCGTCTCGAGCGAGCAAAACGCAACGGGCAACCCATCACAGTTGCCATGATTGACCTAGATCATTTCAAACGTTTCAACGACTCGCGGGGGCATCTCGAGGGTGATGCCCTGCTGCGCGAAATGGGCAGTGCCTTGCGCGGCAGCTTCCGCGTGAATGACTTTATCGCCCGTTACGGCGGCGAGGAATTTGTGGTGGCGTTTGAAAATTGTGACTTGGAGCAAGCGCAGGTTTTACTCGAGCGCCTGAGTACCCTGATACCGTATTCCCAGACCTTCAGTGCTGGCATCACGCAAACCGACGGCTCTGAAATGCCCGAAGTGGTGCTTGACCGCGCCGACAAAGCCATGTATGCCGCCAAGCAAAACGGTCGCAATCAGGTGTTTGTCAGTCCGAACAACATCACGCTCGCACTCGAGCCAAATCAAATCGTTTTCGAGCCATAAACTTGAGTTATGCTCGAGCCATGAACTCGAGCAGCCCGAAAAAACCTCTTGTGATTGTTGTTGCGGGTTTGCCCTGCACTGGTAAAACGACCCTCGGAAGACGTATCGCACAAGACTTTTCAATCCCATTTTTCTCCAAAGATGGTTTTAAAGAACGGCTTTTTGACGAACTGGGTTGGTCAGATCGGGCATGGTCTAAAAAACTTGGGCTTGCCAGTTACAAGCTTTTGTTCTATGCGCTCGAAATGCAACTTGCGGTTGGTCGATCAACCATTGTCGAAGCGAATTTCTATCCCGAATTTCATACTCAGATTTTGAATGATTTTAAACAACATTACAATTGTGAATTCTTTCAAATCCATTGTCATGCCCAGCCCGAAATCTTGCTCGAGCGTTTCCGTGCACGATGGGAGAGTGGTGCGCGTCATCCAGGTCATGCCGACAATGTGACCTTGCCAGAAATGGAACAGTTGGTCTACCAAAAACCTTTTCGCCTCGAGCTTGCTGGTACGACTTGGGATTTGGACATGACTAATCTTGAAAAACTCGAGACTGATGATTTATTCGCGGCACTTCAAGCTCATCTTTGACTTATGCTGGTTTTATGCCCAGCTTCCCAATGCTCTGCGGTTCAATCGCCAGCCATCCAAGCCGTGTCGGTCAGGCGGTTCACAATGCCGTCTTCAAGCATTTAAAGCTCGAGTTTTCTTATGTGGCGTTTGGAATTGATGACGTGGCTGGCGCGGTGGCTGCCATGCGAAGCCTTGGCATTCGCGGGTACGGCGTGACCATGCCGCACAAGGTCAGTATCATGGAGCACTTGGATCAGATTGACCCTGTTGCCCAGGAAGTTGGGGCGGTCAACACCGTGGTCAACGATAACGGCGTGCTGACGGGTTACAACCTCGACTGGCTCGGGGCGGTGCTGGCGCTCGAGGAACGGGGTATTAACTTAACGGCTAAAAAAACGTTTGTGATCGGTGCTGGTGGCGCAGCTCGAGCGGTGGCGTTTGGACTGAAAAAACGCGGTGCAGAGGTCAGTATTTTTAACCGCACTGCCCAACGTGCTCGAGAATTGGCAACCGAATTGGGTGTGCAGTTTGGTGGCGATCTGAACGCACTCTCGAGCGATTATGACGTGCTGGTGCATACGACCTCGG
>JANLWR010000022.1:0-3225 GCA_031364625.1 Deinococcales bacterium
TGGAAGGCAATCCAGCAAAAGTCTTTAGAATTGATTTGGATTCCAACCAAAGACGCACTGTTGGGCATTATTGTGAATATATGCTCGATATTGGTGTTACTTCAGCAAGTTTAGATATTTTATGTCAAAGAGATTTCACCCATCAACTTCTTGAAACAGTTAATGAGGGTCTGAGTCAAGAATGGTTCAAAGCCCCACCGTAATGCTCGAGTTTCCTCACCTTCTTTGATCATTTTTCTCGAGCCACAAAACCCCGCCCTGAATCAAAGGGCGGGTGGGAAAAGCTTCGGCTACCAGAGTGACGGGCATGGAGGAGTCCGCATCGACTCGAGCCAAAGCGAGTGGTGAGTTGGTTTAAGCGTGCTTGCGGGAAAGGTTGAGAAAGTGTGGGAGTTTAAGCTTAAAAACTCGAGCGATTGGATTTTGTGCGGCACGGATTTCGCGTGCGATTTGGGCTTGGCTTTGCATGTTTTGAATGCGTTCTTTGGCAAAATAAAATTCAGCGGACATGATGGTCTCCTTGGTACTCTGCGAAGGCGTGGGGTTTGGTCGTCTGTTTTGGGCGCTCGAGTGTCCGTTTTATCAAAACCCGAGGGCGCGTTAAGGGGTGTTCAACACGACCTCCTTTCTTGGGTTTAGTTTAGGTTTTGTTTAACTTTTACGCATTTGCTGTAAGGCTTAGCTTGGGCTGTATCAAATGGCTTAGTCCCTTGCTCGAGTTATGTCTTTTTGCTTTACCAGACTGCTGCTTTGTGCCTGACTCGAGATTATTGCTCGAGTCACATTTAAATTTGGATTTATTTTGGTCTGAATGTGGTTCTTAAGTGGGGCTGAAGTTTGAAGTTTTGCGGGTTTTGGGGGAAAAAGTGGGGATGAGTGGTAAAAAGTGGGGATACCGTGCTAAAGTGACTGCTAGCAAAAACGCCCTTGGTGTGGGCTTGAAACCCAAATTGGTGAATGAAAACACCATGAGTCGGGTGGGAGCGAGTGGGAAATGCCGTTCGGAGAGTACCCTTACACAATCGATGACAAAGGACGGGTGGTCATTCCGCCTGCCTTTCGTGACTTTCTCGATGACGGCATGGTCTTGACGCGCGGCATGGAAGGTTGCTTGTACGTTTTCCCGAGCGCGGAATGGAAACGCATCGAAGAGGCACTGATCGATTTGCCACTCAACGACAATTCTGGTCGTGCCTGGGTGCGTTTCTTTTATTCGGGCGCCAGTAAAGTACGTCTGGATAACCAAGGTCGTGCCAGCGTGCCAAACACCTTGCGCACCTTTGCCAACCTCGAGTCTGAGGTCATGATCGCGGGCGCTCCAAAACGGCTGGAAGTTTGGAACACCGACCGTTGGACTGCCAGCATCGCCGAGATTCAAGCCATGCCGCCAGCCCAAGACACGCTTCCAGAACCACTGCGGAGGCTGGTCGGATGATCGTGGAGCTTTCACATGCGCCAGTGCTGCCGCTCGAGGTACTTGACGGTTTACAACCAGCCCCTGGAAAAACCATTTTGGATGCCACGCTCGGCGGTGCGGGTCACACGCGATTGCTGCTCGAGCGCGGCGCGAGGGTCATCGGGGTCGATCAAGACCCGTTTGCCCTCGAGCGAGCCAGAGGCGCGAACATCCCAAATCTTGAGGTGATCGAAGGCAATTTTCGTGACCTCGAGACTTTGCTTGATGGGCGCAAGGTTGACGGTGTGTTCATGGATTTGGGCGTCTCGAGTTTTCAACTCGACGATCAAGACCGTGGGTTTTCGTTTCACACCGATGCGGCGCTCGACATGCGCATGTCGCAAGCTGGCGAAAGCGCATATGACGTTGTAAATGACATGGTGTTTGAGGATTTGGCACGGATTATTTACGAATTTGGTGAAGAGCGCCACTCGAGACGAATTGCGCGTGGAATCTCCGAAGCCCGCGACAAAGCCCCAATCGAAAGCACCAAACAACTCGCCGAGATCATCAAACGGGCTTATCCAGGCGGTCACGCCAGGGGAATTCACCCGGCGCGGCGCACTTTTCAGGCTTTAAGAATTTATGTCAACGACGAACTCGGGGCGCTCGAGGCTGGTTTAAAGGCGGCGTCAAATGTTTTAAATCCGGGTGGTCGTTTGGCGGTCATCAGTTTTCATTCGCTCGAGGACCGAATTGTCAAGCATTTCTTGCGCGACAGTGGCGATTTTGAGGCGTTAACCAAACGCCCCATCGAAGCCAGCGAAGCTGAAACCGTCGATAATCCTCGAGCCAGAAGTGCCAAACTGCGGGTTGGAAAAAAATTGAAAGTTATTCAGAATCTCGAGGTGATCGTATGAGTTTAATTGCCGAAACCAGCCGACCCGAAGTCAAAACTGAATCTCGAGTTCCATCGAAAGTTGCGTCAAAATCGGTTCAATCGCCGCAAACGCGCTTGATGAAAGAACGGGTGATTCGGTACTCGTTTTATTACGTGGCGTTGCTGATTGCCCTGACTGGCGTGCGCTTTGTCACCGCCAGCCATGCGCGTCAACTGAGCGAACTTCAAGATCAAACCAGCCAACTGAAACGTCAAAGTGCCCAACTTCACCGCGATATTTCCAGCCTCGAATCGCCCGCTCGGGTTCGCGCCTGGGCGGTGGCGCACGACATGGTTCCGTACAGCAGCGGCAGTTTTGTGTTTAAACAACTCGAGCCGTTGCCTGCCGTTCAGGACTTGCCCAAACCCGCGCAAAAGGTCAAGGTGGAAACACTGTGGCGTTAAACGAATCCCATACTCCATCTCAAGTTTCTAAACGGGTGATCGTGGTCGGCGTTGTACTTGCGCCGATGCTGGCAATCTGGTCGGTGTTTTTTGCCCAGCGCTCGGCGGGCATTCCATTTGTGCCAGAAGACACGCCACTGATCATGCGCGGTAAAATTTTGGGCTTTAGCAGCCTGGGTGGCGAAAAAACTGTGCTTGCCGAAAGTTATGTTCTGACATCGATGCGCGAACTGACCAACGACCAAGGACAAGTCATGCTCGACAGAAACGGCAAAGCCAAAACCGAACCCGTCTTTGAAACCAGGCGCTCCTATCCTCAAAATAAATTAGGCTCGAGATTGATCGGTTTTACCGGCGATCAAGAACAGGGCTTGTACGGCATCGAACTTTTCGCCCACGATCAATTGCTGGCTGGCAAAGACGTGGTTTTGACCATTGATCCTGTGATTCAAGCGATGGCAGAGGCGGCGCTCGAGAAAGCGAT
>JANLWR010000119.1:0-6640 GCA_031364625.1 Deinococcales bacterium
CATACGCTCCCAGTTTTTGATCAATCCGCTCGGGTTTAGCACCCACACTAAGCCTCATGACATGCAAGTGCGGATCGCCGGGTTGATTGTGCATGGTGGCGCTGGCAAGAAGGGCAACCTGTTTACCATCGGGTGAAACCACCGGTGAGGACATCAGCGCGTCCCATTTGGAGAGTTGAACCGTGCTCGGTTTTTTGCCCTCGAGTTGAACTTGAAACAGTTCGCTGCTCCAACGCGCCTGTTGCGCCAGATTTTTCGGCGCGACAAAAACCAAACTCGAGTTTGAAGCCCAGTCAAACCCTTCAATTCTGGTGGTCATGCTGGTGACCGCTTTTTGTTCGTTCGTCTCGAGGTTGTAGACCCAAAGTTGGTTCGGTTCGTCGAGCGCAAAACCTGGACTCGGCAGACCGTCGCTTTTGTAAGGGATTTCTTCAAAGGCTCGAGCTTCGCCTTCCTCGGCACGTTTGTCTTCCCAGTCCCCACGGGAAATGAAGGCGATTTTGTTGCCGTCAGGTGAAAACTTTGGGCTAGAAACCCCAGATTTCAGCATGGTCAACTGCTCTGCCTCTCCTCCACCAAGCTCGAGCAGGTACAACTGCATCTTCTCGAGTTTTTCGGGGTTGGCACGGTTGGACAAGAACGCCAAACTGCTGCCGTCGGGCGAGAATCTGGGGCTGGTGTCGCGGTATAAGCCTGATGTGAACTGTTCGGCTTCGACGCCATTTTTGGAAAGTCCGATGCTCGAGCGGTAGACTTTTTTTGGTTTTTCGGCTTTTAAAGCTTCATCCTGAATGCTCGTCACCACAAAAGCCACCAGGCTGCCGTCTTTAGAGATTTGAGGATCACAAGCAAATTGCAAATGGTAAAGACTTTCGGGAGTCAACGTTTTAGAAGTCGATTTTTTTTGGCTCATGCCCGAGTTTACACTGCCATGTTAATTTGAACAGATGAGCACGCCACCGAGCACACCATCAAATCCGATTGAACTGAGCTGGTGGATCGTTGAAAACCCACAAATTGCAGGCGAACTGATTACGCTCACGGCGGGTGAAATCAAATACGCCCTGGTGTTCAGCAGCCCCCCGTTGGCACAAGCATTTTTGAGTGGCATGAACGACTCGGGTTTAACAATTACGTCATTGGAGGGTTGGGTGATGAAGGACGCGTTTTTAACCGCCGCCAAAATCCTCGGCGCAACCCGGGTCATGTTTAACTATGCCAGGGGGCAGCAATCCGCCCAAAGTGCAGCGCTCGAGAGTCTGATCGAACTGATGAAAACAAGGATCGGTACGTGAAACCGCACCTTTGAAATCATGGACACGCCAAAATTCAGGCAATTGATGCCTCTCGAGCTTTCAGCCTCTTTTCGATGTCAGTCACAGCCTTAACCGCATCAACCTTGCCATTTTCAATAAAGACTTGTCCCGTAAAACGTCCAGCGTAGACGCTGCCAATCACGTATAAGCCTTCCAAATCCTGGGATTCAAAGGTTTCTGGATTGAATTTAATCCGTCCGTCCGTATCAACCTTGATGCCAGCCTCCTCGAGCATGGTCGTGTCGGGTTTGTAGCCCACCAGCAAAAACGTGAAATCGGTAGGGATCGAGACTTCGCCTTGTTCTGTCTCAAGGATGACCGCATTTTGCGTAATTTCCTTGACCGTGCTCGAGAGACAAGCTTTGATGCTGCCCTCCTTGATACGGTTCTCGAGGTCTGGTTTGACCCAGTATTTGATGGTGTGCCGCAAATCAGCGCCGCGATGCACCAAGGTCACATTGACCCCGTGACGGTACAAGTCAAGTGCGGCATCGGCGGCACTGTTGCCCCCTCCAACCACGGTCACATTTAAGCCCCAAAATGGGTGCGCCTCGGTGTAATAATGAGAGACATTTTCGGAATCCTCGCCTGCAATTCCCAAATGGTTTGGATTGTCAAAATACCCTGTCGCCACCACGCAAGTTCGGCATTCAACAACCGTCATGTCACCATTTTTGGCGTTCACCTCGAGCGTAAAACCGGCAGGTGCAGGGTGAATCGCGGTCACTTCGCAATATTGCCGCAAATTAAGGTTCTCTCGAGCGCTGACCAAACGGTAATACGCCAACGCTTCACGGCGCGTGGCTTTTTCGGTGCCAGTCACAAACGGGTGGTTGCCAATCTCGAGGCGTTCGGCGGTGGTGAAAAAAGTCATGAAACTTGGGTACTCGAAAATGGCGTTCGCCACACAACCTTTCTCGAGCACCACATAACTCAAGCCCGCACGTTTGGCTTCGATGGCGGCAGCCAAACCGACGGGTCCAGCTCCAACAATGGCAACATCAAACATGAAAACAGCCTAACTCGAGAGACGCTAAAACTCGAGGATAATTGCCACGGTTTGGGTTTAAGGGGCAACTTGATCGACGGGTCGGGTGACAATCAAATCGTTTTTGCCCGCTCGAGCTGAAACAGACGCCGTTCCAACGGCAGGAATGCTGTACGAATCGGCTTTTGAAAGGTCAATGTTGTAACCCAAGTCCTGCATTGACGCCAAGGTCATTCTCGAGAGTGGGTTTGCCACGTTTCCGTTCAGAAAACCGGTCATCAATTCCGTACCGAAAACACTTTCTTTCCAGTGTCCTTCACACGTTCCAGGTCCGTACAGATTCTCGAGTTTGATGTTTCCAGCGCCGCCCAGTGCACGATATTCCCGAATCGCATTTGCGCCAACATATTGGGGGTCTGTTCCGCACAAACTCCCGCCAAGAACGTTGGCAGCCAAACCCAAAACTTGCCAGTGCGTTCCCAACCCAAGAATATGACCCATTTCGTGCATAACGGTATCGGTGAGTTGATTGGCTGCCAGCAAACCATCCATTTGGGTGTCCACAAATTCCATTTCTCCAACAGTTGTTAGTCGTGTGATTGACCTCGAGTAACACGGTCCTGCCTGCCCCAAAAGATCGGGATTGTTGGCATTATATTTGATCGTGTTCACCCAAATTGCCAAATCATCAACCCCGTTGATCGTTTGTTGACCCAAACCACAAAAGCTTGAAGGGGTAAAAGTTTGAGCGGTATCAGGGATATCGGCAACAATAATGCTTTGCCAGCGGGCTGCCGCAGCTTGAAAGGCGGGCTTAAATTTGTCTGGAAACCCTGGCGCAAATTGCAACACAATGCTGAACAATGCTGGTACTACAACATTTACTGCGCTCGATTGACTGATGGAGGCTCCTGTAGAATCAATCACACTCAACTTTGCAACATAATTTCCAATATTCTGATAGGTGTATTTTTGCTGAGTGATTTTTGAACAATCAAAGTTTGCAAACTCGAGGGTTCCGTCACTGTCTGTGTCGAGTGAACAAGATAGCGGCTTCCCACCTGCGTCAGTGGCAGCAACCCAAGAAAAGGTTACAAGCAGTGGAGCAATGCCCGAAGTGGTGTTGATATTGAGAGCAGGCAAAACAGGATTTTGATTGACGTTCGCACCACTTGTGGGGCACGAAACGAGAAACAACATCAAAACAAACGGCAAAGCTCGAGCGAGAATTTGATTCACAACTTTAGTCTAGCTTGAAACCAAATTTATGACGTGACATTTGAGCACAAAAAGTATTTGACAAGGAAAGACCCGCAACTCGAGCATTGCGGGCAGTTAAAAATTCTCAAAAACATTTTAAGTATCTCCCCGAAATGTTTTACAGTTTTTTCCTAAAACATTTCCGACCAAGCGACCACGCCCGAAGGTGCGTCTTGGCATCAAGAAATGACGGATTTGGAGCGACCCAGCCCGCAAGGTGCATGTACTGGGTCAAGAAGCGAAGCGGAAATTCTAAAATGCAGGCGGGAGGTACTTAATGTTGCTCGAGCCAGTTTTAAGGCAATTCGCGTTCAACTGGTCGGGTCACGATCAATTGATTGCGGACACGCAAAGTTGAACCGCCAATGGCAGCAATGCTGTACGCGTTCGCCTTTGATAAATCCACACTGTAGCCCAAATCTTGCATCGAGCCAAGGGTGATCCTCGAGAGCGGGTTTGGGACGCCGTCGTTTAAAACGCCCGTCATCAATTCCGCACCAAAAATACTTTCCTTCCAGTGTCCGTCGCACGTGCCAGGTCCACCTTGATTCTCGATTGCTATGTTGCCTGTGCCGCCAAGCGCACGGTATTCGCGCACGGCGTTGACCCCAATGAATTCTGGATTCGCGCCGCATTTCGTCGGGTCGCTCGAGAGTCCTGTGGCAATGTTTGGAATGTTGCTCCAATGGGTTCCGATCCCCAGGACGTGTCCCATCTCGTGGGTGACGGTATCGGTCAGTTGGTTGGATGTCAGTAAACCATCCATTTTGTTGTCAACAAATGCCATTGTTCCGACGATGGTCAAGAACGATGTTTTTCGGAAGTAGCAAGGACCTGCCCGTCCGAGTAAGTCTGGATTGCCGGCATCGAATGCAATAATTCCAGCATAGATCACAAGGTCGTCAACGCCACCCAAAGTGGTTTGTCCGCTGACGCCGCAATCGGCTGGGTCTATGGTGTCGCTGATGTCTGGTACGTCGGCGGTAATTATCCCTTGCCAGCGCTGGGCAGCCGCTTCAAAGGCGGGTTTGAACCGCACCGGGAAATCTGCGGAATAACGCAATTCAATGCGGTACGAGCCGTTGCCGCCCCCAGGATTGCCTGGGCAGGCGACCAGGCTTGCCATCAAAAGCACCAGGATTCCTCGAGCGATCAGATGAAAATATTTTTTCATGCCTTCAGTCTAAGACTTTTGCGTCACTCGAGCGTCACTCGGAAAAACACGGCTAGTGAACATGCTAAAATTGATTTTTGGAGGCTTATGACACAGCGCACAGAATCAGATTCTTTTGGTGAAATTCTTGTTGACGGAGGCAAATACTGGGGTGCGCAGACCGAACGCAGCATTCACAATTTCCCGATTGGGGTGGACAGGTTTAAATGGGGACGGGCGATGATTCGGGCGTTGGGTGTCTTGAAAAAGAGTGCCGCACTGGCAAATGCCGAACTGGGAGAATTGCCTGGGGACATTGCCGATTTGATCGTGCAAGCCAGCGATGAGGTGATTTCGGGTA
Organism: Deinococcales bacterium; assembly: GCA_031364625.1. Lineage (GTDB taxonomy): Bacteria > Deinococcota > Deinococci > Deinococcales > JAAFIG01 > JANXTZ01. The sequence goes on from JANLWR010000119.1 coordinate 5,079, forward strand.
AGCTAGACTCGCATTTCCCGCTGGTGGTTTTTCAGACGGGTTCTGGAACGCAGTCGAACATGAACGCCAACGAGGTCATTTCAAACCGTGCGATTGAACTTTTCGGCGGGGTCATGGGCAGCAAAAAACCAGTGCATCCGAACGATAATGTCAACCGTGGTCAGTCGAGCAATGACACCTTTCCGACGGCAATGCACATTGCGGTGGTCGAAGAATTGCACGGCAAATTGTTTCCGAGCGTTAAAAAACTTCGTGACACCCTAGCGCAAAAATCGCTTGGATTCTCGAGCATCGTGAAGGTCGGGCGCACGCATTTGCAGGACGCCACGCCGATCACCTTGGGGCAGGAAGTAGGCGCTTGGGTGGCGCAACTCGATTATTGTGTTTCTGAGGTCAAACACGCCATGCTCGGGCTGCTCGAGCTTGCAATCGGTGGTACAGCGGTCGGTACGGGTTTGAATGCGCACCCAAAATTTGGGGATTTGGCGGCGCAAAAAATTTCCTCAGAGACTGGGTTTGAGTTTAAAAGCGCGGCGAACAAATTTGCGGCACTCTCGGCGCACGATGCGCTGGTCACAACCAGCGCCAGTCTTCGCACCTTGGCTGGGGCTTTAATGAAAATGGCGAATGACGTGCGTTGGCTGGCGTCGGGTCCGCGCAACGGCATTGGTGAAATTACCATTCCAGAGAACGAACCAGGCTCGAGCATCATGCCCGGGAAGGTCAACCCGACGCAATCTGAGGCATTGACGATGGTGGCGGTGCAAGTTTTTGGCAACGATGCCAGTGTCGCGTTTGCGGGTTCGCAAGGCAATTTTCAACTGAACGTTTTCAAACCCGTGATGGTGCACAACGTGCTCGAGAGCATTGGCTTGCTTTCGGATGCCTGCCTTGCCTTCAATGACAATTGCGCGGCTGGCATCGAGGCAAACTTGCCACGAATAGAGGCGAATTTAGCCAGCAATCTGATGCAGGTGACAGCGTTAAACCGTCATATTGGTTACGACAAAGCCGCAGCCATCGCCAAGAAAGCGCATAAAGAAGGTTTGACCTTGCGCGAGGCGGCGTTAAAGCTCGAGTTTGTCACACCAGAGGAGTTCGAGGCTTGGGTGATTCCGCTCGAGATGACGCACAATTAGATTTGAAGCTCAACAATCCTCTCGAGGTTCTATCACTTCGAGAGGATTGTTGAACTCGAGCGAACAAGAAATTTGGTCATTTCAATTTAAGTTTGAACAGTTGTAGGCTTGAGAAAAGTCAGTCCAGCAACAGTAGAATGCGCCAAGCCTGCGACTTAACACATTATTGTCACAGTTTCGCAGCTTTTCGCGTATTGTCGGCATTCCATTACCATGTTAAAAACATGGGGTGAACTCAAACTTTGCTGTTGGATCGCGCATCGGTGGTTACACGGTGCTTCGGGTTTTACCTTTAAAACAAGTTTCTGGGCAGTTTATCGAACTGCGCCACGACGCCACGCAGGCGCGGCATATTCATGTCGCATGTGCGGACGACAACAACGGCTTTGCCCTGACCTTCCCGACCATCCCGGAAGACAGCAC
>JANLWR010000193.1:0-1720 GCA_031364625.1 Deinococcales bacterium
GGGTTCATCCATCAGTAAAATCTTGCCCTTAAACATGAGCGCCCGAGCAATCTCGACCAGTTGGCGTTCTGCCAGACGCAACCGAGACACTTGGGTATTGGAACTAAACTGGGCACATAAACGCTCGAGCATCATTTCGGATTGAATGTTCATGGCTTTGGAATCCAGAATCAAACCGCGTTTTTGCTCGCAACCCATAAAAATATTTTCGGCAACCGTGAGGCTGGACGCCAAATTGGGTTCTTGGTAAATCAAATTGATGCCCGCCGCCCGCGCCTCGAGCGGTGATTTGATCTGGGTTTTGACACCATCAATGTAAATGCTGCCCTGATCGGCGCGGTGTGCGCCCGCCAAAATTTTTAACAGCGTGCTTTTGCCCGCGCCGTTCAAGCCCATCAACGCCAGCACCTCACCCGCCTGGGCTTTTAAATTTACGTTGTTCAACGCCTGCGTGCCCGGAAAAGCCTTGCAAACCCCCCTCACCTCGAGCATCGGTGTTGCTGTTCGCTGCTCGAGATTGTGCGCCAGGGTTTGCGTTTGGCTGCTCATGGCAGAACAAACCGTTCACTGTCCGCAATCACAACCTCGAGACCCTTTGAGCGCAGCGCCTGATGCGCCTCGTTGCTCAAATTGGAATCACTGATCACGCATTGCAACTCGCGCAATGAGGCGACCCGCAACATGCTTTGCGCCCCCCATTTGGAGGCATCAATCAACAACGCCGTCCAACTCGAGTGTTGCAACGCGGCGCGTTTAACCTCGATTTCGGGCAGGTGACGATCCGAAACCCCAAAATCCAAATTGACCGCCGATGCCGCCAGAAAGCAACGATCAAAACGCGAAGACTCGAGAAATTTGAGTGCCTGCTGCCCGGTTGCCGCACCACTCGAGCGGTAAATTTCGCCGCCCAACTGCACCACCGTGATCTCGTCGCAAGTCAGCACCGCCGCCACCGCCACCGCGTGCGTCACAACCCGCAAGTGCCTCAGGTTACGTTCCCGAAGCGCATACGCCAGTTCGACCATCGTGCTGCCCGCATCAATAAAAATCGTTTCGCCCTCTTTGATAAAATCCACAGCCGTTTCGGCTATCGCTTTTTTCTCGAGCATGTGCAACTCGGCACGTTGATGCACCCCATTTTCACTGCGTTGCAAAATTCGCGCCCCACCATGCACACGTTTGATCTTGCCCTGCTTGTCGAGCGCCGCCAAATCCCGCCGAATCGTCATGTCAGAAACCTCGAGTTCACTAGCCAGAAATTGACTGGTGCAAAACCCGTGGCTTTTTAATAAGGTCAGAATGTTTTCAAAGCGCTCTTCAGCCAGCATCGGTGTCTCCTGGGTTCACAACTTGTTCGTTGATGTTCGTTTCGGTCTCGAGAATACACGAGATTTGAAGGCAGTGGCAAGTGTTTGCTGGTAGCGACGAGAAAATTAACTTCACAAAAAACCTCATTGCACATGCAAGAAACGAGGTAATTGCTCACCTGAAGCTCTCACTCGGCTCGCAAGCTCGCCACCCTCTCTCGAGCCGAGAGAGGGTTTAGAACGAGATTTTTATGTTTCTCGAGATATGCCTAAAACTCCCTTCTCCCGCTTGCGCTACGGTTTGCACACAAATATGAGGTTGATTCCGATTCGTGCGAAAGGATGCAGCAAGCAGCATCCCTACAAACCTTGTTTTTTGTCGTAGGGGCGCTGCTTCTTGACCCATACAGCAG
>JANLWR010000627.1:0-3291 GCA_031364625.1 Deinococcales bacterium
CATTTGCGTCCAGGCACTTAGCACACCAGCGCCGCCGCGCCGTCCAGAAACCCCAATCAGTGCCAACCGTTCCATCAGTTGACCATGTTGCAACAAAAGGCAATGAGGAGTGTCACAAAACTGTCAGCATGAATCCTAAAGCCTCGCTGCGCTCGAGCAGAACTACTTTGCCTCTTGTCAGCCACCGAACTCGAGTTGTAAGGTTCGCGCCATGGGTTCAAAAACTTTACAATCTGCTCAACTCTTTCAACGCGCCCAAGAAGTCATCCCTGGCGGCGTCAATTCTCCCGTGCGGGCGTTTGGCGCGGTGGGCGGCGTGCCACGGTTTATCGCCAAAGCCAAAGGCTCAAGGATGTGGGATGAGGACGGCAACGAATTCGTGGATTACATTGGGTCTTGGGGTCCGATGATTCTTGGTCATGCGAACCCAATTGTTGCTGAGGCAATTCGGGTGGCGCTCGAGGGTGGAACGAGCTTTGGTGCGCCAACAAAGCGCGAGATTGAACTTGCCGAGTTGGTCTTAAGGGCGTACCCGAGTTGTGAACGCGTGCGTTTTGTGTCATCCGGCACTGAGGCGACCATGAGCGCTTTGCGTTTGGCTCGAGGGGTCACAAACCGCAAGTACATCGTAAAGTTTCGCGGAAATTATCACGGGCATTCGGATGGATTGTTGGTGCAGGCGGGTTCTGGAATGCTGACCGCATCTGGAGGCTCGAGTGGCAGTGCACCGAGCAGCGCTGGCGTACCGACAGAATTCGCCAGTCTAACGTTGGTTGCCGATTACAACGTTCCTGAAACACTCGAGCAAGTGTTTAAAGATTTCCCAGAGCAGATTGCCGCCGTTATTTTTGAACCCGTGGTGGGCAACGCGGGTTTGCTCAAGCCGACACCAGAATTTTTGAAAGCTTTGCATCAATTGTGCAAAACCAATGGCACACTGCTGATTGCCGATGAGGTGATGACGGGTTTTAGGCTTTCACCAGGTGGCGCGACCCAACTTCTCAAGCTCAGTCCTGACATTGTTTGTTGGGGCAAGATTATTGGCGGCGGCTTGCCTGTCGGGGCTTACGGCGCAAAGGCAAATATCATGGATTTCGTTGCTCCGAGTGGTCCTGTCTACCAGGCTGGCACACTTTCGGGCAATCCGCTGGCAATGGCGGCGGGCATTGCTACCCTCACCGAACTCGAGAAAAACCCACCGTATGCGCAACTCGAGGTTTACGGGCAAAAACTGCAAGCTGGTTTGGAAATGGCAGCGAAAGATGCGGGAGTGCCGTTGACTGTCAACCGCGTTGGTTCGATGCTGACCGCGTTTTTTCGGGCTGGAAGTGTGACCACTTACAACGACGCCGTACAGTCCAACACCGAAGCCTTCAAAATCTTTTTTAACGCCATGCTCGAGCGCGGCGTGTACCTGCCACCCAGCCAATTTGAAGCGGCGTTTATCTCGAGGAAGCACGATCAAACCGACCTCGAGATTACGTTGAATGCGGCTCGAGAAGCGTTTGAGGTTGTTGCAAAAACGTTATAAATCTTTGCGTTCAAAGAGTGCCACGGCTGCCACAGCGCAAGCGATGGTGTACATCAAGAGTAAAATCAGGGATTGCTCGATTTTGAAATGGCTGGTGCGAATCGGAGAGTAGGCATCCAAATGCTCGGTCAAGAGCAGCGGTTTGAGCCAGGTAAACACCGCCAACAGTCGCATCAAAATAATGCTGGCAACGCTGGCGAGCGCGGCGGCGGCGGTATTCATGTACAAAATTCCAAAAACGATTCCCAAACCCGCTATCGGGGACAGCACCAAACCCGCAATCAGATAGGCTCGAGTCAACTCAAACAAGGCGGTCAGCGGCTCGAGGTTTCCAATGCCGTTAAAACCACCCTCAGCAAGTCCTGTGCCACCAAAAAAACTACCAAAGCCGAATCGAAGCCCACCGATCAACAGACTGCTAAGCAGCGTTACCAGCAAAAGCATAAGCGGGTAGAGTACAGCGACAAACAGTTTTGACAGGGCGATGCGGGTTCTCGAGACTGGACGCAGCAACAATGGCGCGAGCGTCCCCCAGGCGACCTCGCCGCCAACAATTTCGGCACAGGTTACGGCAACCAGCAAGGGCAGCAAAAAGGGCATGACGATAAAGAGCGTCAAGCCTGGAACTTGCCAACCCGATACCAGAATTAAATTTGAGCCGACCACTTGCGACAAGCCATCGTCTGGCGCGAAAATCAGCAAAATTGGAATAAAAAACGCCACAATCAAGCCAAGGCGCACGCTGCGAAAACCGATCAATTTGCGAAACTCGAGTTGCAACAAGCCGTAACCGGAACCAGGAAGTTTGATGTTTGCTTGTGTCATGATCTCTCCACGCGTTCACGGTAGTATTCGTACAGGTCAAACAAGTCTGGGGCAGCCTCAAAAATCCGTACACCCTCGAGCGCCAAAACCCGAATCGCGGCGGGGGCGTGCATTTCACCCTCCAAATGCGCGATGGTGTATGGCGGGCGGGCGTAAGCCCGAGTAACAAACGGTTGCGTGCTGAGGGCGGCGGCGGCTTTGGCGGGATCATCGACGCGAAAACGGTAGGCGCTTTGACGGGTGCTTAAATCCACTTCCTCGAGCAACCTGCCACCGCCAAGAATGCAAACCTTGTGCGCATAACTCGAGACTTCGCGCAGGTGATGTGTACTCAGGATGGTCGCCGTGCCGCTGGACGCCATGCTCGAGAGAATCCGGTGAATTAAACCGATACCGAGCGGGTCGAGTCCGCTGGTAGGTTCGTCAAGAATCAAGACTTTTGGGTTTGCCAGAATCGCGCCCGCCAAACCGAGGCGTTGACGCTGCCCAAGGCTGTACTCGCCAACTTTACGGTCTTGCATTCGCAAGAGTTCGGTCAGGGTTAAAACCTCGCGCACCCGAGCATCATCGAGTTTAAACAGCACACCGTCATTGCCGATGCCAACCCCACCCGCCAGTCGCGCATGAGCCTCGAGATTCTCACGACCCGTCAAATGCGGGTAAAAGGCGGCTGGCGCTTCGACCACCGCGCCCATAAAACGTCGCACCCGAGGTCCACCTTGATGAACATCCTCGCCGTTTAACAAGACCTTGCCGCTGGTCGGGAACGACAAGCCCGTAATCAGGCGAATCAACGTGGTTTTACCCGCACCGTTCGGACCCGCGAGTGCATACACTTGACCAGGCAGGACGTTAAAATTCACGCCCTCGAGCACAGGGATTTTCCCGTATTTTTTACCCAAATTGATGGCGCTCACCGCAGGAACGATGGCGGT
>JANLWR010000277.1:0-2995 GCA_031364625.1 Deinococcales bacterium
GAACCTTTTCTGATGTTGAATTGCTCTTGTCCCTCTTTGCTGCCGAGCACTTTGAGCCATTCGCTGACGGCAGCTTGATTCGGCGCACCTTTGGGTTGACCAAAAGCATCGTTGGTGGCAATGAATGTACCCTTTGTGCCAGGGGCGGGGACGCTCGAGAATTCTTTATCGGCAGTCCATTTGTTCGACAAAAAATAACCCTTTGCCCAGTCTCCCATGATGTTAAACGCGGCTTTACCGTTCAAGACCAGTCCTGCTCCCTGATCCCAGGAGAGCGCCGCGTGATCTTTGTTGACGTAACCCAACATGCGCTTCAAGTTGGTCAGCGCCTTAATGACTCGAGCGTCCGTCCAAGCGATTTTGCCCATCGTCAGGTCGTTGTAAAATGTTGCGCCGCCCGCCGCCACCAACAGGTTCTCGAGCATCATGGTGATTTCCCAGTTGCCTTGGCTGCCCAGTGCGAGCGGCGTGATGCCCGCTTTTTTCAGTTTTTCAGCCGCCAGCCAGAACTGCGCCAGAGTGGTCGGTGCTTTGACACCAGCGCTGGCGAGCAGGGCGTTGTTATAGTACAAGTTGTTGTTGCGGTGAATGTTGACCGGCATTCCGAAAAATTTGCCGTCCGCCATAAACTGCGCCTGAATGCCTTTGGGAATGACCTTGTCGTATCCGTTTTTGGTCCAGATGGCGCTGATGTCTTCCATTTTGCCGGCTTTGACCCAATTGTCGAGCAGATCAGAACCGCCGTGAACTTGAAACGAATCTGGTGGATTGCCACCCAAAACCCGGGTTCGGAGTACCGCCTGCGCGTTCGTGCCGCCGCCACCGGCAACGGTGGCGTTGACAATCTCGAGGTTTGGATTTTGGGCTTTCATGATCTTAAACAGCGCGTCCAAGCCTTCGGATTCACCGCCTGCCGTCCACCACGAGAAAACTTCGAGTTTCCCGCTCACGGCGGCAGCCTGGGCGACATACGTGCCGACTGCCAGCGCGAGTGCGCCTGTCACGATCAAATACTTGTATTTCATGGTTTCCTCCTCGGGGAAAGTGCTACATTTCGGGGTTTGGACGTTCTCGGATGATCGTGTTGGTGTTCGGTGTCACCTCCTGAAATAAGTTTTGAAGTGTTTGGGCAATAGGAGCAAGACCAGCCAATAGGCTCGGTTTTGTTGGGCGTTCTAAAACGTTTTTGGTGCGTAAAAGACCGAACTCGAGAAAGGCGCAGCAAGCAGCGCCCCTACGAAAAAACGTTGTCCTGTAGGGGTGAACCTTCTTGACCATAAAACGCACCTACGGGCATGGTCGCTTGTGTTCACCCTTTCCCACAAAATCAGGATGTTATTAAAAGTCAATTCCTAAGTATTTAAGTTAAGCCAAGGCGTTGCGAAAAACGATGCTTTTAACTTGCGTCATTTCCTCGAGACCAGAAATCGTGCCCTCGCGTCCCAAACCGCTTTGCTTGAAGCCGCCAAACGCGGCGGCATCCGGATGATACAATCCCGCACCGTTGACGCAGACCGTGCCAGATTCGATCTGGTAACCCGCTCGAATGGCGCGGTTGATGTTGTTGGTGAAGACACCCGCGTTTAAACCGTAAACCGAGGCGTTGGCAATCTCTATGGCTTGATGGTCTTCCTTAAAACTGATGATCGGAAAGACGGGCGCAAAAATTTCCATGTCCCGCGCCACATCCATTTCTGGCGTGACATTCTCGAGCACCGTCGGAGCGATAAAAGTGCGGTCGTACCGTTCGCCGCCCGAAAGCAACCGAGCGCCCTGCGAGACGGTCAAAGCGATTTGCTCCTCGGCGCGTTTGGCGGCTGCCTCGTGAATCAATGGTCCAATTTTTGTGCCTGTCAACAATGGACTGCCGACGGTGTAGGACTTTAAAGACTCGAGTAACCGCGCCGTGAATTCCTCGCGTTTGGAATGGTGAACAATAAAGCGCTTGCTGGCGACGCAGCACTGACCGTTGCAGTAGGTGCGGGCAAAAGCCGCGTGTTCCATCACAATGTCCATGTCGGCATCTTCAAAGACAATAAACGGATCGTTGCCGCCAAGCTCGAGGTAGACCCGAGAGATGTGCTTTGCGCCGGTCGCCATGACGCGGCTGCCAGTGGCGGTGCTGCCGGTAAAACTGATCGCATTGACTTTTGGCGTGTCGGTCATCATCGCGCCGACATCACCTTTACCGGTCAGAACCTGAATCACATTTTCTGGCACGCCCGCCTCGTGCATCAAACGCACGGCGTGCATCACCGCCAGCGGCGCGTCCTCGCCAGGTTTGACGATCACGGCATTGCCCGTCACCAGCGCCGCGCCAGTCTTGTGACTGAAGGTGTCTATCGGAAAGTTGAATGGCAAAATGGCAGCCAACACCCCGAGGGGTTGACGGTGCGTCATCAGCACATCGCGCTCGAGACCCTCCTGCGAGTCGAGCGGTATGGTCGTACCGTGCAAGCCGAGTACGCGGTTGATGTACTCGCGGAACATCCGAATGCCGCCAGAAACCTCGTCTATCGCCTGCTCGAGCGGCTTTCCAGTCTCGAGGCAGAGCGTTCTGGCGACCATCAGTTTTTGCGCGGTCAGCAGATCGAGGTAACGGTTGAGGATTTCACGGCGTTTCCAGATTGGGGTTGCCGCCCAGACTTTCTTGCCAACCTGCGCGGCGTTCAACGCCCGTTCGACATCCTGGCTGCTCGAGATTGGCACCGTGCCGATCACGTCAAAATTGGCGGGATTGATGACTTCCATGGTGGTCAGTGTGGCTTGCATTTGAACCTCCTGGTGGTTGACGCGACTGTCATGTTGTTCTGCTGGTAGGGTGCGCCCCGCGCACCGTTTGGCGTCAGGTGGTGCGCACGGCGCACCCTACGGTTGTTTGAGTTTTGCGACCAATTGATCTGCCGCCCAAGTGGTGAGCGCCCAGATTGCCAACGTGGGGTTGATGCCAGGACTCGAGGGGAAAACCGCGCCGCCAAAGACCGACAGTCCGGGC
>JANLWR010000282.1:0-1821 GCA_031364625.1 Deinococcales bacterium
CCGCCATGCAGGGTCGCTTGAGCGCACCAGGCTACCGATCAATTCCAGATCAAAACCCGAAAATTCGCTGAAAATCTGGGCTGTGCCGTCCAACTCGCAGGCTTTTCGTAGCCAAACCAGCGAACCTTGCAGCGCCGCCACGGTTTTATCAAACGCCTGCTGACCACGGTCAGGATAACCAAGCGAATCTGGGTCAAAACCAAAAAAAGTTGGCACGGCATGACCCAAACCGGGCGCAAAACCCGAATGGGCAAAACTGTCCTGATCAAAATGCAGCAACTGTCCTAAAAAATGAAGTCGTTTGACACGGTTGGGTTCGTTCTCAACACGCGTCCATAACTCGAGCTTGCGGACTTCTACGGCTTCGGGTGTACCAAAAGCGTGCCAGTTTTTCTGGCTTGGAACATTCAAAACCATCACTTTCAAAAAGTCTTTCTCGGCAACCACAGTTTCGTTGGTGTCCTGACTCCAATCACTGCTGGCAATCAACAACGAATCTGCCAGATCAAAACACGGAAACCTGATTGCCAAGTACAAACTCAGGTCAAAATGCGTCTCACGCTCGTACGCCAAGGCACTCGAGAACACAGCCCAGAGTACCAAAAACCCTAAAACTCGAGCGACGGATTTCATGAAATAAACCCGCATGATGACTCCTCGAGATTGGGCGTTGCGGTTGAGATTTCGGATTTGCTGGTTCAGACATACCGTGATTTTCGGTGAAATGACTCGTTTTTCCAAGCAGCGATACGGACAGCTTAACAGAAACTTCCGATTTTGAGTTTTGAATACGACAGCGAAATCACAAACTTATTCTTGCAAGAATCTGTCCTCTTAAAATTTTGTGCAGCCTCGAGTAAGCCATTCAACGTAGTCGTACCTCACATTTTCAAAGCGTTTTCGTGCTAATGTTTCTTCACACCAGAAAGGGGGTGGTCCAACTGTTAAGCAAAAGATTTATGGTTGGTGGAGGTGCTCGTCGGGGCTAGCTCAAGCCGTCCTTTTTTTCAGGGCGACTGAATCCCGAATGCGGGCATGGGCATAGTCCCAGACCCAGGCGGGTATCGAAGGAGACCAGAATACTCTGGTCTCTTTTTTATTGTTGGCATAGAATACAGAAGTGAAACTCGAGGATTACACGCTGAATGTGCGTTACCGTGAGGATTGGAATTGTTTTGAAGCCAGCCTGAACGAATTTTTTGCACTGATCGCCAGCGGTCAAACCGAACAGGAAGCCGTAACCGAACTGCAACGCTTGTACACCGAGCGTGTCGTTTACCTGGAGGCGATTGGCAAGCCGCTGCCGATTCCTGGTGAAGCCCCCGAACCGATGTTTGCCACCAGCGCACGGGTGGACGGCTTAAGCGGCACGGCTCGAGATTTTTTTACTCGGGTTTTAAACCTGAATTATGACGACGTTTTCGTGTCTGACGCCACCAGGCTCGAGGAATTTGGCACGCTGGAATATTTACGCGAAAAAATCAAACTCGAGTACGGCGTGGACATTGGCACTGAACTCGAGCAACCGCTTTGGGAAGTGCTGGGGAAAATTCGCGGCTTGGCTTAAGTTGCCATTCGCATTAGAATCAAAACCAGTATCGTTCCTGCCAAAGCGGTCAGCATTGCCGCGTTTCGGGTTTTTTTCATAAACAACGAAAGTCCTAAACCCGTGAACGCCACCAGCAATAAAAATCCGCCAGACAGGTCAATCAACCATGCCCAGGCTTTGCCAGAATCACGACCTCGGTGAAGATCATTGAGGACTGCGACAGGACCTTGGGCAACCACTTTTAACGAGTACGTTCCGTCTTTGATTTGAAT
>JANLWR010000327.1:0-7020 GCA_031364625.1 Deinococcales bacterium
TCTAAGTTACGGATTGCCAATTTCGGTTTCAAACAATAAAGATTTACAGCCGCACGGAGTTTTGCTTTCACTTCTTTTTGAAAATCTGCGTTTAAATAATGAAAATTTCAAATTAATAAACAGCAAAGCAGCGCAATGGCATATTTCTAAAGACTTAAATATTAAAAGCATTAAACATTTAATATTTGCAGATGAAATTGAAATTGCAGAAAACTATGCAATAAAAGAATTTGATAAATGTCTTTTTAAAACTGGTGATTATGGTAATTTACGTCAAATTATTAATTTATTCGCATTAAAATACGTAAACATAAAACTAGAATTAATTAAAATATTTATTTTAATGCAATCTGGTCTTCTAAAAAATTCTATTCAAGAAATAAAAAAAGTATCAAAATCTATTAGTGAAAGCAATGAGAGTTATAAAGATTTTATCATAATAAAAATAGTATATTTTAGACACGTTAACAATCTTAAAAAAGCTATTGAATTGTCAGAAAAATATATTCATTTATTTTTTGAAAGTAATAATAAAACTTTTTGGTTATATAAAAATATAGCGTCTTGCGCAATTCAGACAAAAAATTTACTTAAACTATCCGAAACTATCGAAAATTGGAGTAAAATAGCTAACTCTGATAATATGGCACTTATTCACATGAAAATGTTTTTAAGTGTTTTAGAACATAATGATAGGAAAATTAAACATTATGGTAAATTTTTGTATGACATTTCAATAAGTAGAAATGCTGACTACGAAGCAGCTTCATTAAATTATCTGAGCCTATACAGTGCTTTTAATAATAATTTTGAGGAAGCAAAGATTAAATCTGATTTTTGTTACTCAATTAGCAGTTTTAACCGTCCTTTTAACTCAATTAATAATCTTGGCACTACTATTGATATTTTAATAATGTTTGAAAAATTTGAACAGGCATATGAAAACATTAGAAAAGCCCTAAAAAAAGGTCGTGAATTTGATATTACTACAACAACATTTAAACTTCAAGAATTTGACCTTCAATTACACTCGGGGAATTTAGGTTTGATCGAATACGAATTTCGAGTGGATGAATTGCCAATCTTTGATATTACGGATCAACTCACTGTCGAATTTCACAAAGCCAGAATTGCGTTTATCCAAAAAAATTACACCAAAGCTATATCTTTTGCGCTAAACGCGATTAAAGATGATTGGATACCAACTCGAGTTCGGGCTTGGGCGTACTTGGTTGCGGCGTACTACCAATTGGGCAGCAACAAACTGACCGAAGCCTTGCAAATGTTTAACAGGCAACTCAGTGTTTTTGGAACGTTGCGGGCTTTTACGCTGGACTGGCAATATCTGGAATCAACCTTTGAAGCCTTGCGCGACGAAGGTTTGCTGGTGGAAGTCAAATGGACGCACGGCTCGAGCGGTCAGGTCAAACCAAAGCTCGAGATTGTCACGCTGGGACGGTATCGGGTGGTGTTGAATGACGAAATACTGGACTTGCCAGATGATGCCACCGAATTGCTGGCGTACTTGGCGTTGCATTCGGAGAAAAGCATTGAAGAAATGCTGAACGACTTTGCGGGTTTGGACTCGAGCTTGATTGAGCGTGCCAAACTGAAAAAACGGCTCGAGTACCGATTTACGGTCTTGCGCGAAAAATTCTGGGCGTGTTGTCCAGATTTGGTTGCCAACAAAAACGGGTTTTTTGCGTTCGATAAAAAAACGGGCAAGTATGGTTTTGGCAATTTGTTCTCGTTGCGTTTCGATGCCAAACATTGTCAGGTGCTGCACAATGAAAACTTGATCGATTTTTACAAAGGCACGTTTTTGCCCAAGTCCGAATCGGTGTGGGCGGTGGCTTTGGCAGATCAACTCGAGCAACGATTCATGCGGGCGGCTCACGAGCACGTGACCACTTTGGAGGCAAAAGAGGCGATTGGGGTGTACGAAAAAATCTTGCAATTCAACGAAACCGACGAAATTGCTTGGACGGGTTTGATTCAAAGTTATGTGTCTGATGGGCAGGAACAACAAGCCAAATGGACGTTCAAACGCTGGCAGAAAGTGGCGCTCGAGTTTGGGTTTGACCCGCCAAATTTTCAGTTTCCAAATGCCTTGCCTCAATAACGTTCAATCTCGAGGTTGGGTTTTGGTGTCCCGAGTCACACCCCTGAAGCAAATCCCTCGAGTGTCCGATGCCCTGGAGGGTAAAACCCAAGCACGATCTGGTCTTTTCCAACACCGTATTCGAGAAACTCTTCGGTAAAATCAATTTCGGTGTTGTTCTCTTCGATCCAAATGAATTCACCTTTAATCGCAAAGTGAATCATGACGTGATACAAGCGTCTTGAGCCGCGCCAGCCGTGCATTAAAACTTGGTAATGGTTGTTTTGGGTGTCAAAAACAAATTCGTATTCAATCCCCCTGGTTTGCCATTGCTGCATGGGTTCAAAAATTTGCCAAATGGCTTGTTGTAAATGGGTCATTTGCTCAAACGGAATTGCGCTTTTTAAGGTTGCCACGAGATCACCTCGGTTTCTGGGTCAAAGATCAAGAGTCTTATTTGCAGGCGCTTTACAGAACGGATTGCCAATTCGGACGCGAAGAACGTTTCAAAAATACTTTTTGGCACGGCAAGAAACAATTGGCGTTCTGGGTGGTATTCCTCGAGGTTTACTCGGTAGTTCATGTATTGCCCGACAGCCGTATGAAATGCTTGAACCAACGAAATGTTACCAAACACTTTGATTTCGACGGCGATGCGTTCATTGCCTTGTTCGGCGGCAAGGAGACGTTCTGTACCAAGATCAATTTGCAAATCAGTTGTGCCAACATTGATGACAAACGGGTCATCTGTAATTGTCCAACCCGCTTTTTTCGAGTGCAACCCTGACGACAGCATGGTATTTATCTCGAGCCACAAAGATTATCCGTCTATTCCTGGCTCGAGTTTTACTTGATGCTTCTGAGTATAGCGGGTTAAGCGAAATTGTTGGTATCTCGAGTCACTTGCGAATGTCCTCGAGTCGCCGTGCGGTTTCGGCGGTTTGGATGGTTCCCAATTCTTCTTCATTAAGGATTTTAAATCGGCAGAAAGTACCAGCAGCAACTCGTATTTCTCGAGTGCGGAAAGTTGCACGGCTTGATTTTGAATCTCAACGAAACCCATGTTGAGGATCATGGCAAATCAAGGATTTTCAATTGTGCGCTCGAGGTTGGGGTTTGAGGCTTGACTTGTGTTTTGGTGTCTCGAGGTTTGAAGTTGATGGTGAAAGTTTTGGAAATAAAAAAAAGCCACTAATTGACAGTAGGGCTTTTTAGTTGCGGTGTTTTGTCTCGAGTGCCTGATCGATAAAATTTATCTTGTGGTTGTTGTGATTGGTGCTTTCATTACAACATCCAGTTTAGCTGATGCAACACCTGAAGCGAGAAGGACAAGACCGAGGGCAATAATAATCATCTTTGATAATTTTTTCATGGCAGTCTCCCGAATGCGTCTCTCACAGGCTTTTTTGGATTTGTAAGTTTTCTGTAAGAGTAATGCGGATATATTATGAAGTTTTGGTTAGTCTGTCAAGCTTTTAGAAATTGTACTCGAGTACATACAGGCTGGTCGCCTGTGCTTTTGCACTCTGCAAACGCCGATAGATGTGTAGACTATTTGCGACTATCACGAACAAATGACAACCAAGGAGAAATTACGACCAGCAGCCATTCTGTACAAAAAGACAGCACAACTGAGCATCTGAATGAATTGCTTCAGTTAGCTGAATCATTGTCGCAAACTGAGCCAAGAGAAGCATTAGTACCGGCTGCTAAGGCTATACAAATGGCTCGAACTCTAAAGGATGAATATGTACTTGCTCAAGGTTTACGGTTTTTAGGTCTAAGCCACTACCATTTATCAGAGTACGACATTGCCCTAACATTCATACTTGAAGCCATTGATTTGACAAGAGAGTTCCAGAATTTTGAAATTTTGTGCGAATGTGAACGCATCTGTGGAAGTATTTATTTTGACCAAGGGAAGTTTTCCAAGGCGCTTGAACGATATGAAATATCATTGGAGCTTTCACAACAAACTCAGAATCTGTCTGGCATTAGCTCAGCACTGAACAACATTGCAATTATTTATCGCACATTTGAAGAAAATGAACGTGCGCTTGATTATCACACGCAAAATTTAACTCTCAGTCAAAATATTGGTGATACCAGGTCAATTATTCGAGCATCCAATGCAATTGGTCTGATTCACCTCGAATTAGCAGAATCTAAAATTGACGAAGATTCAGGACGCGAACAAGAATTGCATCTCGCATTGGATTTATTCGAGCAAGCCCTGACGCTATCTCGAGAAACCCAATTTCGTCATGCGGAAATTGCTTTGCTAAACAACATTGGTTGTGTTTACATGACAAGACACGAACCACAAAAAGCGCTCGAGTATTTTGATAAACAACTCGAGATTGCCCAAGCATTTGGTGATCGAAAACGATTTGCCAACGGTATTGTCGATTCGGGACGCGCCCATTTGGCACTGGGCAATCTCAACTTGGCTTTTGACTTAATCTCGGAAGCCCACCAAGCCTTTGAAGAACTTGGCACTCACGACGAACTGGCGAAAACCCACAAAGACCTGTCCGCCATTTTTGAAGCCAGGGGCAACATCACGCTGGCGCTCGAGCATTTCAAACAATTTCATGCGCTTGAAGCCACGGTTAAAAGCGATGCCGCCAAGCAACGAACCCAAACGCTGGCGGCAAAATTTGACCTCGAGAAATCGCGTTTGGAATCGGAAATGTACCGCATTCGCACCACCGAACTCGAGAGCAAAGTTGCCGAACGAACCCAGGAAGTGCTCGACGCGCAATTTGAGATGCTCGAGCGACTGGCGAACGCGGCAGAGTTTCGGGATTCTGACACGGGAACGCACACAAAGCGGGTTGGACGGATTGCCGCAGCCGTTGCAAAACGTCTGGGAATGCCGAACGAAGACGTTCAGTTGATGCGGTCTGCGGCGCAACTTCATGACATTGGTAAAATTGGGATTCCCGATTCGATCTTGTTAAAGGAAGGCAAACTGACCGATGTTGAATGGGAGATCATGAAAAGCCACACGACCTTGGGCGCGGAAATGCTCAAAGATGGCAAGTCGCGCCTTCTGCAAATGGCGGAAGAGATTGCCATGACGCACCACGAACGTTTTGATGGCACGGGCTATCCGATTGGGCTGGTTGGCACGAACATTCCCCTGACGGGGCGGGTGGTGGCGGTGGTGGACATGTACGATGCGCTCTTAAGCGAACGTCCTTACAAGGGTGCGTGGTCCAAAATCGATGCACTGTTCGAGATCAAACGCGTGGCTGGAACGCATTTTGATCCCCAAGTGGCGCAGGTGTTCTTGGACGTGATCGAATCGGATTTGACCGAAGCTTGGGATTAACCAGTGATTGATGCGATCAAACTCGAGCAGCACCATCCGCAGTGGGTAAAAGATTTTGAACTCGAGCGAACACGTTTTTGGGCGGCATTGGGGCATGTGACCCAAGGTGGAATACTCGAGCAGGTGCATCATATTGGCAGCACCAGCGTGCCAGGTTTAAAAGCCAAACCTGTGATTGACATGCTGCTCGAGGTTTATCCTCTGCCAAAGCCTGAAGTGGGCATTCCTGCGCTCGAGAGGCTGGGTTACGAGTACAAGGGCGAGGCTGGGATTGCTGGGCGTTTGTTTTTTCGGGGCAACCCACGAACGCGGCATGTGCATGTTGTGGAGGCTGGAACCAACGAATTGACTCGAGATCATCTGCTGTTTCGGGATTACTTGCGAGCCAATGCAGGTGCAAGACGGCGTTACGAAAATCTGAAGCTCGAGTTGGCGCAACAATACCCCTCTGACCGCGATGCGTACACGACAGGCAAAACCGAATTGATACGCGAATTGCTCCAAGAGGCAACGGTTTGGCATCTTGAGGTCACAGGATTTCAACCGATTCTCGAGTTGAAACAACTGATGCAGGGTTTTCAAAAAGAATGGTGCATCCCGAGCGGTTGGGCGCTCGATGCTTTTATCGGTACGCCCTCGAGATACCATTTTGACCTCGATCTGCTGATCTGGCGCGAAGATCAGCTTGGGCTGCGTCAACATCTGCTTGCCGAGGGTTGGGAACTTCACGTTCCCGTGGCTGGCGCGTACCATCCCTGGGCGGCAGACGAATTCCTCGAGTTGCCCCTTCATCAAGTTCATGCCCGCAAAGAGGGACGTTTTCTGGACATCTTACTGAGCGAGAGAGACGCGGAATGTTGGCGTTTTCGCCGTGACCCAGAAATCACCCATGAAATCTCGAGCGTGATGTTGCCCTCGAGTTTGGGCTTAAAGATTCTGGCGCCAGAAATTGTGCTGCTCTTTAAAAGCCGCTCAAACGGTGGGAACGCACGAAGTAAAGACCACCAAGATTTCGCTCGGGCGTTGGGGTATTTACCCGCAAAATCCCGAGAATGGTTGAAACTTGCTTTAGAGAAAACCAGTCCAGAACATGCTTGGTTGGCAGAACTCTAACGTTTTGAACCGCCAGGGTTGGCACTGCCGGCTTTGATCACATCGGCAATGACGGGTGGTAAACCCCAGGTCAGGATGTCGAAGGCGGCGGCTTGGTAATCGTATTTGACTTTCAAAAGGTCTACCTCTGGACGCAAACCAAATTCGATGATCGCACAATCTGCGCCAGGTTCGCCGTTCAGGCTTAAACCAACGCTTCCAGGGTTAATGAAGACACCGTTTTTGGTGCGTTGAATCGCTGGAATGTGCGTGCCACCCGAAATGATGATGCTGGCATTCATACTCTCGAGCTGCGCATCGAGTTCAGACATGTGAACTTGCAAATCGAGCCGTCCGTCGGGATCGTCTGGCAGTCCATGAAAGAATTTCAGGCGACCACGCGGGGTTTGCAGGCGTTCAACCACTTTTAATTGGCGCATGTAACGCATTTCCGCCTCGCCAATTTGGGTTTTGGTCCAGACCAAGGTTT
>JANLWR010000633.1:0-1784 GCA_031364625.1 Deinococcales bacterium
AGCACAGCCCTGCCCTGGCGCACTGCGCGGGCAAAGGCGGCGTGCTTGCCATGACGCGCCAACTGGCGCTCGAGGGTTCACCGCATCAGATTCGTGCCAACACGATCTCGCCAGGGCTGGTGGTGACTGGGGCAACCGTGCCCGTGCTTGCCGACCCTGAGACTCGAGCCGCATTCTTGAAAAAGCACATGCTCGGTCGCTTCGGGACGCCCGAAGATGTCGCCTGGATGGCAGTCTTTCTGGCGAGCAACGAATCGGGTTGGATTACGGCTTCAGACTTTGCGGTGGACGGGGGGACGAGGGCGTTATGAGCCATTTTAAAGGCGAGATTTTTTGGCAGGGCGCTGCCGGTTACGAGGAAGCTCGAGTTGGACGGGTGTTCAATGCCCGAAGACCACAGCGTTTTCCGGAGGCGGTGTTGTTTGCCCAGGACGAAGCCGATGTGATTGCCGCCGTCAAAATGGCGTCTGAGCGCGGTTGGAAAATTGCGCTGCGTTCTGGCGGTCACAGTTGGGCTGCCTGGAGCGTGCGCGATTCTGGCTTATTGATTGACCTCTCCAGACTGCGCGAGATGGAACTCGAGCCAGCCAGCGGCATCGTGCGGGTCAGCCCCGCGATTCAGGGCGGCATGGAACTCGACCCGTACCTCGAGTCTTTCGGTTTGATGTTCGCGGGGGGTCACTGCCCCACCGTGGGCTTGGGCGGGTTTTTGTTGCAGGGCGGCATGGGTTGGAATACTCGAGGTTGGGGCTGGGCGTGCGAGAGCGTTGTAGCGATTGATGTTGTGACCGCAAACGGCGAACTGGTTCGTGCCGACGCGAGCCAAAACAGCGATTTGTACTGGGCGGCGAGGGGCGCGGGTCCAGGATTTTTTGGCGTCGTGACGCGCTTTTACCTGCAAACTCGAGCGCGACCAAAAGCCCTGACGCAAAGTACCCAGGTTTATCCGATTGCCTTGTGCGCCGACGTGCTGCGTTGGGCGCAAGAAACACATGGCAGCATTGAAAATAGCGTCGAACTGGTGGTCTTAAGTTTGACCCCTCCAGGGGCAACCGAACCCGTGATGGTGGTGCACGGCGTGGCAATGGTGGATTCGCTCATAGAGGGTCGGGTTGCACTCGCGCCGCTCGAGACTTGCCCGGTGATTGCCCAGGCGCTGGTTCATGAGGTTGCGCTGCCGACCAGCTTTGCCATTGAGCGCCGCGATCAAATCCGTCAGAACCCAGAAGGTTGCCGTTATGCCGCCGACAACGCCTGGCTTGTCGGCAGTCCCGCCGAGATTGTGCCGCGAATTCAGGATGCGTTTGTCACCCTGCCAAACGCCAAAACATTCACGCTGTGGTTCAGCATGGCGCCGCTTCGGGCATTACCCGACATGGCGCTGTCGTTGCAGACCGAAATTTACCTGGCAATTTACACGGTTTGGGACGATGCCACCGACGACGCAAGCTGCCGCACCTGGCTGGCAAACCGCATGAAAACCCTCGAGCCGGTCAACGCGGGGCAGTACCTGGGCGATTCTGATTTCACGACTCGAGCCTCAAAATTTGTCAGCGATGACCACTGGCGGCGTCTCGAGGTTCTTCGTGCCAAACATGATCCGCACGGGATTTTTCACAGTTACCTCAGCAGCGACGAACGCACGTTAAACACCAATTCGTGGCAACTCGAGGTGCAGCCGTGATAAAAAAACTTCATCTTGATCTTTTGCTTTTTTGGAGTGCAACAGGCTTAAGTACGACCCCTCCGTCTCTCGTTTCTTGCCCCTTACAGCAGCACCTTCG
>JANLWR010000395.1:0-7358 GCA_031364625.1 Deinococcales bacterium
AGCGGACAGACGTATTTGCAAAACGTTCCTGCTGGAAAAAGCGTGTCCACAATCAAGGCTGCCGCAAAATAACCGATGATAAGCCAAGCGGTCAAGTACGGACTCGCCCAAAGGTCAAAGAATTCGTAACAGAATAAAAACAAAACCGTTAACCCGAGCACCAAATACTTGTTCTGCAAAAACCTGGGAAACTCGAGTTTGGGAACAAATCTCGAGAAAAATGTACTAGCACCTCGAGTCAGCATGAGCGGACAGGCGGCGCAAAATAGATTCCCGACAAGCGCAATGGCAAGCGCCACCAAACCACGGTAATGCACCCAAACGCTGACGGTGGCAACATTCACGGGGGCGATTTGACGACCTGTAAAACCGTCAAAGACCGCCAGCAGTGCCAGGAAAAAAAGTGGGACTTGCAGCACAAATCTCGAGTAACGCCAACGCAAGAAAGTGCCAACAATAGGCAGGCGTAAGACATCAAAACGTGAAGCTCGAGCTTGGGCGGTCATGATGCGATCCGACTTAATCCAAAAACGTATTTCTGATACCAGAAAATGAACTTTACCTCGCCTGAAACCCTCATCCGACGCTTCGCGCCACCTTCTCCCACATGGCGGGAGAAGGACAAAAACCTTAAGTAATACGTGTAGAAGAATAAAACTCCCTTCTCTCGATGTTGAGAGAAGCGATTCCGCCCGTAGGTGCGTCTTGGAGTCAAGAAGCGCTGCAAGCCCGAAGCGATGCCGCCCGTCAGGTGCATGTTTGGCATCAAGATAGGTACTGCTTTAGGCAGCAAGACGGGTTGGGGATGAGAGCAGAATACAAACTTGCCGTTTTTTTGGAGCATCTCAAGTTTCACAACGTCTCCTCTACTGCGCAACCTCGAGTTTGACATCGTTTGTCAGGGTTTCATTGTCTTTTTTAGCGGTCACGGTTAAAACCCAGTCGCCGCCCATGTTAAAGTCAAAATTGTTGACTTGGTATTTTCCGGCACCCAATTCTGTTACCGTGCCATCAACCGTTCCCATGCCAGCGTGGGTCATGTTGCCCTCGACGCTGACACTCCAACCTGTCAGCAGTTGCTTGTCACGCTCGAGTTTTAAGACAATATCGGTTTTGCCGATACGCGGCGTGGTGGGGTTTAGCTCGAGGGTCACGTCAAGTTTGCTCGAGTTTTTTGGGGCGCAGGCGGTGAATGCCAGCAGTAAAATTAAAAATAGTTTTTTCATGGTTGTTTTGGAGGCTCGAGGGTTTGAATTTTTGGACGGCGGAACAAGACGAACACGAGTACCAAGACCGACAACGCCACGGGCGCAACCGTGACCAGAATCAGTAAGCCCGTACCTGGGCTGCCTGCGGTACTGGCAGGCAAAACCAGTGTCACGGTTTTTAAGATTGGAAACTGAACATCGGCTTTGGCTTCCAAAGATTCTCGAGGGAAGGTCGTGTCTTGAATCACGAGTTTGTACTTGCCTGCTGGAATTTTTTGCAACCTGGCAGTGTACTCCCCCTCACTGGTTTCGAGCAAGGTATCGCGGTAGGTTGTGCCTGCTTCGTTGTAAACAAGGTAATTGAGTTTGGCGTTTTTGACTGGAAAGCCGCTCGGATCGCCCAGCAACGCCACAAATTGACCGCCGCGCACTTTCAAATCTATATTGACGATGCTCGAGTGTGCGAAAGCGCTCGAGAGCGTTAGAAAAACAAGTATCAGCAGTCCTCGAGCGAGTTTCATCCTGTTTAAGATACCCAGATTTGGTGAAGATTGAACAGGGGCTTTTATAAGATTTTGCGAAGAAAAAACTGCTCGAGCAAGCTAACATCTCGAGCAGTTCTAAATTTTATACCTCGCTTCTTGACCCTAAAAACGCACCTGACGGGCAGGGGTCGCTACGCTCGAGTAGCACAGTTTGAAATCAGATTTTATTCGGCAGAAATTTGGTTTGGAATGGCGGGTGGCACGACCAGAACGCTGAGCGCTACGCCACACAACGCAGTCATGACGGTGATGCCCGTCCAAAGTTCGCGGCTGATGCCAACGCCGCCGCCCAGTGCCAGCGCCAAAAAGTGCAATCCCCAAATCGCAATTGGCGAGATGATCGCAAAGACGCGCAGCTCGAGCACTTTTGTTGGGCTTGGTTTCATGGTGAAGACCATCGCGTCCATGATGATGCCAGCCAGCGCAGCCAGCAACACATTCGGCAGGTAATTGCCGTAGCCAAACATGGCGAACATGGCGAGGGTGTTTAAACCAAGAATCAGTGTGAATGTGCCAACAGGGGTGCGCCAACGACGCAGCAAGAAGAGTGCCGTGAACATGATGACGGCGTTGCTAAACAGAATTCCAGCGTCAGCAAATCTCGAGGCGAGGTAGGCGATGTTGCCGCCGTAATTTGCCAGTTGACCAAATTTTTCGCTCGAGTCTGGCAGGTTGACCAAGCCCCACAGGTGCATGTTCATGAAAGTCGTGAAGCTGAAAGTTGCGAAGACGGCAAGCAAAGCCGGTAAAAATGCTTTAAAGCTTGGTGTGGCGCTCGAGTTGTGCCAGATGGCGCGAAGTGGGCTGGTGATTAAAAGGGTTGCACCCAGGTACAACATCAAATGGGTCGGGCTGAGAAGGGCGTCAATGCCAACTTCGATGCCAAAAACCGTGTGCCAGATCATGTCGCCAACGCCACCAAGCCCAAAGACGGTTGCGCCGACAAGCCCGAGTTCGTAACCCACGGGAACGGCGTTAAGTCCCGTCCAGCCTTGACGCAAACGCCTGAACACCATCCAGACCACCCAGAGCGCGGTGGCAGTAAATCCTGAATACAAAATCGCGTGCCAGGGTGTGAAAAAGTCTTCGATGGTGTTGCGCAAGTTGGCGTGGGCGAAGCCATCAATAAAAACGCCTGCCATCAACCATAAACCAAAAGCGACGGTGGCAAGGTTTTCATTCCAACTGGCTTGGGCTTTTTGACTGATGCTGCCAAGGTTATTGCGGGTTGTGGGGACAGTGAATGCCATATTTACTCCTTGATTGGTGCTCGAGGTGACAAGTTCGAGTCACACGGTTTTAATGTGGTTCAGTATGCCGCCAATTGAGGCAGGTGACAACTCGCATTTTTGTAGACTCGAGAAATTCCAGAACTTGCGTTCCTGAAAGCTTTTTGCTAGGCTTTAGCTCATAAATGCGAGCAAATACTCACATTCTCGAGGTTCGGAAATTACCGCAGCAGATTCGCAGTCAACGGCGGGTTGAAAAAATTTTGGCTGCCGCCATCGAAGTCTTTAGGGAAGTTGGCTTTGAAGCCGCCACCACCAACGAAATTGCCGCTCGAGCCGAGGTTTCGATTGGCAGTTTGTACCAGTTTTACCCCAACAAATCCGCGATTTTAAACGCCCTTGGCACACGTTGTCTGACCGATTTACGGCTGTTGCTCGATCAAGCCATCGGCGATGACAGTCTCGAGATTCCATTTGAAGCCTTGCTTGACCGGGTTTTTGCCGCGCTGCAAATGTTCTCCAAACAAAATGATGGTTTGTTCGCCGCCATTGCAAAATCACCGACTTTAGGCGAATTTATCAGTGCCGAACAGCAATTTATTGATGAAATTATTCGGCGCTTAGAATTCAACCTCGAGCACCGCACCCCAAACCTCGAGCCAAAAAGACGGCACATCATGGCAAAAGCCTGCGTGATTTGCGCCCATGCCCTGTTTGAAACGCGGCAATCAGAGCACCACGAAGCCCTGATGCTCGAGGCAAAAACCATCATCATGGCGTACCTCGAGCCTGTCTTATACGTATAGGTAATGTGTCCGTAATGCTTTGAATTAAGCTTAAGCCATGACCCGAAGCTCGAGACTCCTGATCTTGCTGGCATTCCTGACCTCATCGCAAGCTTTCGCGCACGTCAAATGGTTTCAAGGTGAACGTCCACCACTTGATTTAAACACCTTCTTTCAACCTCTTCCACTTTTATTTGCTGGCGCTGTCGCGCTGGTCGTGGTTGTCTTGTGGTTTTTTCAACGCGCTCGAGCGGGACGCGGTTTTTTACCTGGCGCAGAATTCTTCAACGCCACTTTAGACCGTCGCATGGGTTTGTACGGTTTTATTCCCGCCATTCTGGGCATTCACATTGCCGTGCCGTTGCTGGTTGCTGGCGTCACAGGGCATCTTTTTTCGACCGACAACGAATTGATGGGTGCATGGCGACCCATTCTGGGCTTGCTCGAGACTGGTGTGGCGCTGTCACTGTTTTATGGTGGTTTTGCCAGGGTTTCGGCGGTGCTGCTGGCTTGGCTTTGGATTGTTGGCGTGCTGATTTTCGGGCTTGAACCGATGCTCGACAACGCCCTGATACTGGGCTTTGCGGGTTTTTTTTGGTTGGCTGGTCGCGGTCCAATCAGCGTGGACAGGTTGTTGTTCCCGCGCCTCGAGCCAAGTGCGGGAAGCATGTCCAAAGCCGTGCCGGTCTTAAGAATTGGTTTGGGAATCAGTTTGGTTGCCGCCGCGATCAGCGAAAAACTGGCAAATCCCGCCTTGGCAAGGATGTTTCTCGAGCATTACCCTTTAAATTTCACCAACGCCTTGGGCATTCCAATTCCCGATAATATTTTTGTACTCTGCGCAGGCAGCGTCGAATTGCTGGTTGGTTTGTGCCTGATTTTTGGCGTGTTTACCCGCGAAATTATTGTGATCGCCTGGCTGCCGATCAACCTGACGCTGACGATTTTTGACTGGTCAGAACTGGTCGGACACTTGCCCATTTACGGCGCGATGGCAGTGCTTTTCGTCTGGGACTCGAGCAAAGAAAACCTCGAGTTGTGGGTGAAGGGTTTACGGGCTGGACCGCTTGGGATTGAACGGTGAGTTAGGCTCGAGTTTGAAAGGTTGCCGTGAAGTTGTTGGTCTCGAGGTTGGTGGGTAAATTTTGGCTCGAACCGCAATACGTTAAAAAATTGGTCGTTTTTTAACACATTTTGCGAACACGTTAAAATTCCTAACATATTGCGATCATTTGGAGTCATGATGTATATAATGTATACATGACCATGATCCGCAAGCAACTCTACATTGACCCTCAGCAAGACGCCGCACTGAAACGCAAAGCCCGTGACCTTGGCTTGAGCGAAGCCGAACTGGTGCGTCGCGCCCTAGACGCTGCACTTCTTGAACCCCAACATTCGGTTACGCCGCGCCCCTCCGTCTTGCAGGCGCTACTCGAGGATGCCCTCGCATTTTCACGCACCCACCAACCCACCGATGGCTATACTTACAACCGCGAAGATGCTTACACCAGTGAGCCGCGCCTCGAGCGTTGGGGACGGAATTGAGTATTCGTTATTTGATCGACACCAACATTTTGATTCACACTTTGGACGCTCGAGATTTAGCGAAACAACAACGTGCGATTGACACCCTTTCGACCCTCGAGCGTCTGGGCAATGCTGCACTTGCGGCTCAGGTTCTTGCCGAGTACGCCAATGTCAGCTTGAAGAAATTTGGCATGGGTGCAAATCAAGTGTACAAGCACGTGCAAGATTACGAATTGAGTTTCACGGTGTTTCCGCTCTCGCCTGCGGTGGTGCTCGAAGCGGTGCGCGGCGTGCGTGACCACCAGCTTTCGTACTTTGACGCCCAGATTTGGGCGGTGGCAAAACTCAACCAAGTGCCTGTGATTGTTTCCGAGGATTTCAATTCGGGCGCAACGCTCGAGGGTGTACATTTTCTCAATCCGTTTGCGCCAGAATTTAACCCAAGTACGCTTGTTTGACTCGAGCATCGTTTAGCAATTCACTCGCCGCACCCGAAATCGTGATCCTGCCAGCCTCGAGCACATAACCCCTGGTCGCGTGCTGCAAGGCAATTCGCGCATTTTGTTCGACCAACAAAATGGTCGTGCCGCTGGCATGAAGCTCATCGATAATATTAAAAATCTCGCGCACGATAATTGGCGCTAACCCAAGGCTGGGTTCGTCGAGCAGCAATAATTTCGGGCGTGACATTAAAGCCCTGGCAATCGCCAACATTTGTTGTTCGCCTCCCGAAAGCGTTCCCGCCATCTGATTGCGCCGCTCGAGCAACCTTGGAAAGCGTTTGAATTGCGCCTCAATGTCAGATTCTATTTCTTTGTCGCCCCGAATGTACGCGCCCATCTCGAGGTTGTCCCGCACGCTTTGCCGCGCCAGCACTTGCCGTCCTTCTGGACTTTGCGCAATGCCCATTTTCACCACGCTCGAGGCTTCGGCTTTGGTGATGTCTTTACCGTCATAAATAATATTCCCCGCTCGGGTTTTGACGATTCTCGAGATTGCCCGAAGCGTGCTGGATTTTCCCGCCCCGTTCGCGCCAATCAAACTGACCACCTCGCCCGAAAAAATCTCGAGGTTGATGTCGTTCAATGCCTGAATCCCACCGTAATTCAGCGAAACGTTTTTCAATTCCAGTAGGGGCGCTGCTTCTTGACCAGAAGACGCACCTTCGGGCATGGTCGCTTGCTGCGCCCTTTCCCCCGCCACCGAATTCATTCCTCACCGCCCAAATACGCCTCAATCACTGCAGGGTCATTCGCCACGCTCGAGGGGTTGCCCAGGGCAATCAACTGCCCGAAATTAAGCACCGCAATTCGGTCGCACAAGCCCATGACCAGCGGCACGTGATGTTCAATCAAGATCACGGTCAAATCAAATTTCTCTCGCACCATCCGAATAAAATCGGACAGCGCACCCTTTTCGTTGGGGTTCATTCCTGCCGCCGGTTCGTCAAGCAGTAACACCTTGGGTTTTAACGCCAGCGCCCTGGCAATCTCAAGCCTTCGTTGGTCGCCGTAAGAAAAGTTTTTGGCTTTGTCATCGACTTTATCCGCCATACCGACAAGCTCGAGCAACTGGTACGCATTGTGCTCAACTTCTTGTTCTTCACTTTTGCTTTTTCCCAAACCCAGCACGCCCGCCCAAACGCCCGAACCCGTATGAACGTGTTGCGAGATTTTGACGTTCTCGAGTGCGCTTAGGTTGCCGAACAATCGAATATTTTGGAAGGTTCGAGCCAGTCCAAGTTGCGCGATTTTGTACGGTGGCAAGCCCGTGATGTTGCGTCCCTCGTAGCTTAGGTTTCCGCTCGAGGGTGGCGTCAAGCCAGTCATGAGGTTAAACATCGTGGTTTTTCCCGCGCCGTTCGGTCCGATCAAACCAAAAATTTCGCCCTTGGTCACGTCAAAACTGACTTCATTCACGGCAACAAGACCACCAAAACGGCGGGTCATGCCTCGAGCCTCGAGGGTCGTTGCTCGAGCGGAGCGAGGCATTGAATTGAGCACTGTCATTTCTGACCTGCTTTTCTCGAGCCTTTTTTGAAGAGTTCTGGCGTGATTAAAC
>JANLWR010000640.1:0-3862 GCA_031364625.1 Deinococcales bacterium
CGTTTTTGCAAATCGGCATCAGGAAGATGCTGAACACGGTCTATTTCGAGTAGCAGCATTGGCTTAGAAAATTTCGCAATCCATAAGTCATCTCGATTTTTGATATAGATATTGTTTTGGGTGACAGCGTTTAGGGCAGAAGCTAAACCTAAAGCCAGTGTTTGCCCTGCTTTTGAGTTGAACAATACGCCTGCGCCAGCACACGCCCCATTAGAATTAACCCAACAATCCATATGCAATGAAAGCAAAAAATCCGCTTTTACTTTTTCTGCTATTTGAATACGAGCTGCCAAATCGTCTTTTGGTAGACCAGGTGCATGTGAATTTCGTCTGGTCATCACGACTTTAAACCCACGCTCTAAAAGCAGTTTTTCTAAAATGAATCCAGCCCGTAAAACTTCGTTGTGCTCGAGGATTTTAGTTTGAGGATTTTCAGCACCGACATTTATTGCACCAATGCCGTGACCAGGATCAACACAAATTGTAAATCCATTTGGGGTTTTTGGTTTGCTTGAAGGATGAATAACCGAAAATTTGCTTCGATTTATGACCAGAATTCCCGTCACAAACAAAAGTCCTGCTATCAATAATAAATTGTTTGATTCACCATTTGTTTCTTGCACGTCGTTCATGACCGCATTTTGATACTGTGACACGCCATAAAAAAGCTCGAGTCAAAACACTGACTCGAGCGGCTGAACTGCAATTTACGCCGCTTGCAAAACGTTTTTTTCCGACATGCGAGCATAAAACTCGACCAACAACCACGCTCGAGAAATGACCGCAGGCGTTGCGGCAGGGTACAAAAGCAATTCTCGAGGGGAATTTAACTTTAGCAAGTCCTCGAGTTGTTTTTGCTCGAGAAACTGCTTTGCGAATCGGGGCGAACGCGTCACCGAAGTTAAAAGTTCCAAGTCGGTCAAGTCATTTGATGAAACAGGTTGTATGCCCTTCACGAGTTGCTTGCCTAACTTGGTAGTTTGACTCTCTCCGTACCATGACTTGCTCGAGTTATTTGGCATCTTGTGAATTATTATACGACTATGCAAGGTTTTATGCAAAATAAAAGGCTCGAGGTTTTAAACTCGAGCCTCAAGAAACACGTGTTTATTTACGCTTGGTCACATCGGGCTTTTGCGCCTCTATCTCGAGTTGACGCAAAATCGATTTTGACTTTTGATGCACGAGAGATGAAGCCGTGTATAAAGTCGCCTCTTCGTCTTCTCCCGTTTTTTTCACGCGTTTGATTTCACGTAAAACCTCTTGCGTCGCCTCTTCGTACTCGGACAGTAAACGCTTAAAAGTTGAAGTCATTATCATTTCCTCCCGTTCGGTAATTTCTTAGACCGTCTTTCGATCACACCACGCCAACCACGGATTTCTTTATTCCAATGCCCGATCAAACCCCGATCAGGTTTTGACTTCCGCAATTCTGCCGCAATCTTAGCTTCATGCTTGCCAATTTGTCGAGCAAGACCAGAAATTTGTTTCCGAAGCGTCTTATTTTTACCCACAATTTCACCTTTCACCCTCGAGCTTTGCGTGAAATTGTTTAGAACAGCTTGCGCGGGAAGTCCTGCCACAACTCAACCGCGCCAAAAATGATTTCAACAATCAAAATCGGAATCCAAAAAACAATCGCCGCCAGCAACCGACGCCCCTCGAGTTTGTCTTGAAACAAGAATGCAGCCACAAAACAACCACCCAAATACGCGGTTAAAACCCATCCAATCCATTCGTGAGTCATTTTCTCCAACCTTTCGGATACGTGCTTTTTTTGCCAGCCGTGACAGCATTCCAGTGCTGCAAAAACGATTGCTTGCGTTTTTGGGTCGCTCGAGATGCGGTTTTTGACTTAGAAACCCCAGGCTTATTGATCTTCACCGTCAAGGCTTCAATCTCTCGAGACAGCTTCACCACGGCGGTTTGAGCTTCGGTTTTTGTTGGCGCTTTCCGTGCTGGTTTCACACCCTTGATTTTGTTCGCCGCCCGAGCGACCGCGCTTCGTTTGCCGATGCTCGAGCGCACCTCGCGCCCGAGTTCGTTGTTTTGAAAATCGTTATCGTACTCGAGTTGCAATTCTTTTTGAACCGTGCTCCGAATGTCGCGCTTGTAACTCAAAATCGAGAATTTAATATCAGCGTCCTTGGTTGCTTTCAGCGTGCTTTCAGCTTTTGGATCAACGAACTTCACCACGCTTACGATGTCACGCCCAGACTTGGAACGCTTCACGCGGTACAACGCATAAGAACCATTCTCGAGCGGTTGTTTCAGAACACCTCGAGAATGCAAACGCTTTGGACGTGGTTTATTCTCGAGTTTGACCGAAGTCACCACCGCACCGCGCTTTTGAGCCTCGAGCTTACTGATGAACTGCCCGTTTGCTGGGTCTTGGTACGCGTGACGGCAGAAGTTAACAACAACGACTTGAGTCCCTGCAAGTTTCGAGACTTTGGACTTCTTGACTGCTTTTGGTTTAACCGATCTGGCTTTTACTGGTTTTGGTTTAACCGTTTTGACTTTAATCCGTTTCTTACCTTTAACCGAAAGCGTTTTCTGGCTTGGCGTAAACAGATCAAGCGAGTAACGCGGCAGTAATTCGCCTGCCGTGTTCACCGTTCGCAAACCAGACCGCGCCGCGTATTTCGTGGCGGCTTTCAACCTCGAGCCGTTCAAACCTGATAACCGCTCGAGTTCTGCCGCATCCAACGGACGCGCCGCACCCTCGAGCGTTTGAAGGATTTTCTTAGCGTCTGCTTTAACAGTGCTCGAGACGGTTTTGACAGTGACACGCTTTTTCTTTAACCCCTTGACAGGCGCGACAAATCGCCAACGCCCACCGAGTTCTTTGGCTTGCCCGTTAATCTCGAGGATGGTTAACTGACTGCTCACCTCACCCACGGTCAACCCAGTACGAGACACGAGATCATCCACCAACACCGCGCCGCCCGAATTTTTCAAAGCTTCCAAAACCGTCATGCGTCCACCTCCAACAAGAATTTTTTGAACTCTGGGGAATCATTCAGAACCCCATGAAACCCTCGAGCCATTTGATTGATCTGCTTTTCGGAAAGCTTGGTTTCCATGACCGCATCAACCGCGTGAAAGACTTCATGCAAGATGGTTTCCTTCATTGAATTTGGATTCAAAGAATCTTTAATTTCAATTTCATAAGTTTTGTACAATCCATCGGGTTCAGTACCCTCTGAAATTGGTTGTTTGATGTAATTGATGGGCAAGTCAACACCAAAAACCCTGACTTTATGAGGTAATAATTGTTTCACTGGCTTTCCTTTCAACCCGTTTTTGCTCGAGTTTCCTGCTTTTTAGAATTTGCTGTAGTTCGGTAATTCGGTCTTCGATTCGTGCAGGAAATTGCGCTAAACCCTCACGCCACAATTCGGAATGAATCTCCACACTTGCTGCGGGCGTGTTATTTACCTCGAGCATCAATTGAACACAAAACTCAACCCGATCTTGAACCCGCTCGAGATAACGTTTTTCAGACTCAAGCTTTGCCAACCGTTGACGCTCGAGCAAAATTGCAGCCACCTCTTCGGGGGATTGCTCCACGGACTGCCAGGGCATCCATTTGACCGTCTCGAGGCAAAACGGGGCGTTCCAAGTCCCGCCAGCCGCTCGAGTGACCACCTCAGCCTCCACACGGCTCGAGCGAGGGATTCTGATTTTAGATTCCGTGTCAATTTTCGGCTCGAGTTCACGATACGTCAGCACCTCGATGCGGTCAGTCTCAGGATTCACTCGAGCCACGACTTTCAAACCTCGGGAAAGCGTGATTTCTTGGCGTTGTTGGGTGTTCCGTGCCGCTGCCACCAGTTCGCGCACTTGCTGCTCGAGAGAC
>JANLWR010000438.1:0-6998 GCA_031364625.1 Deinococcales bacterium
ACGCTTGCGTTTTGAAGCAGCACAGCATGGTGTCCCGCTTGAGACTTGGTTAACACAAGAACTCGAGCGGCGTTACACAAGCGTTTCTGATGCAGTCTTGTTGCAAAGTATTACGACTGGATTGCCCGAATCGTTTTGGCAACGTTACCGTGACCTGATCCAAAAACGCAACGCTCAAACATTAACCGATCTCGAGCATCAAGAATTAATTGATTTGTCTGACCAAACCGAAGAATTGACCTTGCAACGAACCCAAGCTTTGGTTGAACTTGCCACGCGACGCAATACCACTGTGCAAGCTTTGCGTTTGCAATTTGGCTTGCAACCCATTGCTGTTGAATCATGAATCAAAACGAAATTCGCTTGTTTGTGCTCGAACGGGCAAACGAATGCTGCGAATACTGCCAAAGTCCTCACAATTTCTCGAGTGATGATTTCGCCGTTGAACACATTGTCGCCAAAGCTCAAGGCGGAAATGATGATTTGAACAATCTGGCTTTGTCTTG
Organism: Deinococcales bacterium; assembly: GCA_031364625.1. Taxonomy (GTDB): domain Bacteria; phylum Deinococcota; class Deinococci; order Deinococcales; family JAAFIG01; genus JANXTZ01. The sequence continues at coordinate 507 of JANLWR010000438.1, forward strand.
TCAGGGTTGCAACAATCGCAAGTACACGAGCACACATGGCTTGGATACTGTCACTGGTGAACTCGTTGGTTTGTACAATCCTCGCATTGACATTTGGGAAGAACATTTTGTCTGGAACGATGACACAAGCATTTTGATTGGCTTGACCTCAATTGCTCGAGCCACCATTTCCAAACTTGACTTGAACCGCGCTCGAGTCATGAATTTACGTCAAGTTCTCTTCCTGGCTGGCGTTCATCCAAGAATTCCAAAGGCAGACAGCGGTTTTCATATCCGTTGACGCGCTTCGCGCTCTCACTTCTATGAAAACCGCTGTCTGTTGCTACTCCCTCTGGTCGCCAATGTTCGACGCTTCGCGTCAAACATTGTGCAAGGCGCTGTAATCCAAACCTGGTCACACTCGAGCATAAAACGGTAAACTATGCCTCATGACCACATCCCGTAAAACACTTGTCACCGGCGCATCTCGAGGTTTGGGTCGCGCCATCGCCCTCGAACTTGGAAGGCGCGGTTTTTTTGTTGCCGTGCATTACGGCAAAAGTGAAGCCGAGGCGCAAGCGGTCGCTCTAGAGATCACGGCTGGCGGTGGTCAAGCCGTGCTGGTGCAAGGCGATCTCTCGAGCCTCGAGGGCGGAAAAGCCGTTGTCACCCAAGCCGTCGAAAAACTCGGTGGACTCGAGGTGCTGGTCAACAACGCTGGCATCACCCGTGACGGTCTGGTGTTGCGCATGAAAGACGAAGATTGGGATGCCGTGATCGAAACCAATTTGTCCGCCCCGTTCGCCCTGATTCGCACCGCGCTGCGCAGCATGATGAGCGCCAAATATGGACGGATTGTCAACATCTCGAGCATCGTGGGGTTGATGGGCAACCCAGGGCAAGCCAATTACATCAGTGCCAAGGCGGGTTTGATCGGTCTGACCAAAGCGATTGCCAAAGAATACGCGGGTAAAAACATTACTTGCAACGCCGTTGCCCCAGGGTTTATCTCGAGCGACATGACCGACAAACTGCCCGAAAATGTCCAAACCAAGTACCTCGAGAATATTCCGGCGGGGCGTTTTGGAGCGCCCGAAGAGGTTGCGGCACTGGTGGCATTTTTGGCGTCAGAAGAGGCAGGGTACATCAACGGGCAGACCATAGCGATTGATGGAGGTTTGTACGCCCACTAAACCCGTCACGGTCATCACAGGCGCAACTGGCGGCATTGGCACAGCCCTGGCACTAGCCCTAACGGGTCATGATTTGATTTTGACTGGGCGCAACCCTGAAAAACTCGAGGCGCTCTGCTCGAGCATCCCAAATTCCAAACCTGTGATCTTGGAGCTTCAAAAACCCGAAACTTTTGCCACGGCACTCGAGGGTTTCCCAAGAATTGACAACCTGATTCACAACGCTGGCGTCGGCGAACTTGGCACGGTTGAAGACACACCGCTCGAGGTTTGGCGCGAGATTTTAAACGTGAATTTGCTGGCTTGCGTCGAACTGACCAGGGTGTGCTTGAATCGTTTGCGTGAAACTCGAGGGCAAGTGTTGTTCGTGAATTCTGGCGCGGGTTTGACCGCCAACGCTGGCTGGGGCGCTTACGCCGCCTCGAAATTTGCGCTGCGGGCTTTTGCCGATGCCCTGACCGCCGAAGAAACCTCAAACGGCATCCGCGTCATGACCGTCTACCCAGGACGCACCGCCACGAAGATGCAAGAAAAAGTCCGCAACCAAGAACACGCCAGTTACGAACCCGAAAAATACATTCAACCCGAAACCCTGGCAGCCACGATCAAAATGATGCTCGAGACACCGAGGGATTCAATTTTAACGCAAGTAGTAGTTCAACGTCCAATTTAAGAAGTTGCTCGAGTTTTGATTGAAGCAGCATCAAAACCAGTTCTCAGCCACCAAACCCTCAATATGTTCAAACTCGGCAATATTATTGGTAATCAATATGCCTTGGCTCAAAATAACGATGGCGGCAATCAACAAATCGTTCGGACCAACGGGCTTTCCCACCTTTTCCGCTTTAAAACGGATATCTGCATACGTGTACGACATTTGATCTGAAAATGCGATCACTTCAAATGGTTGCAAAAATGCTTCTAACTTTGCCGTGTTGCTGTCTCTTTTTGCGCTCTTAAAAGCGCCAAGCAGCAATTCGGCTTTGACAATCACAGCAATTTTAATTTCGATTGGCGGCGTGGCAAGAATCTTATTTTTGATGCGTTCCGACTGACCGTTCAGAAAATAAATGCAAGTATTCGTGTCCAAAAAATACATCAGAATTGCAACCTGTCAGCATCCTGATTCAAGTTGAGTTCTAAAGGCACGACAAAAGTATCATCGTCTATTGAGCCGTACAAACCCTCAAAATTGACAGGATAAATTGGGTCTACTTTTGCCCGTAGTTGTTCTGCCACCCATTTAGAAATAGACACTTGCTGTCGCTTGGCAGCACTTTCTACTTTTTGAAGTGTTTTTTCGTCAATGTACAAAGAAATTTGCGGCATGTTACATGCTCCCGAATCTAGCGTACAATCTCGAGGGCAAAAAAGCAAGTATATTTGCAAGTATACTTAAGAAAGTACCTTTTCAATCCTCGGCATGTTCGGTTAACAAAAGCTCGAGATTACAACAAGAAAAACTTCAACTCGAGAAAGTCAGTTCACTTGATACCGCACTTGAACAACGTATTCATGCCGAAGCGATTCTAGCCGCCGAGACGACCCGCGTTTCCTCGAGTAATTTTTCATGTGTTGCCACTAGAATTACGATCCGTGAAGTGGTGCAACACCAAATTCGTTAACTCGAGATTTTCTTGGCTTGACGACATTCCACTTCCTGCCAGAACGCATCAGACGGCACGGTTTTACCCGCTTTTGCCTGAGCACGAGCCTGCTCGAGCATCGCCTGAAACTTCGGTGAATACGCAAACAGACGACCTGAGTCTGTTTCGTGATCTTCAGGTAACTCGAGAAGCTTTTCCATGTTGGGATTGTAGCAAAAGAAAACTAAATTACGACTCGAGCGTCAGCCCTAAACTTTGAACAAGCTAGAATTCGTGCTAGAATAAAACGTGGCTAAAGTATTCGAGCTTGTTCTTGCCAGAAGCATCAAAAAAGACCTTGAATTCATTCCCAAAAAAGACCACTCGAGCATCAAACAAGCCATCGAAACGCAATTGGTTTTTGAACCAAACCTCGAGACCACCAACCGCAAACCCTTAACACTGCCAATTCTGGAAGCCACCTGGGAACTACGATGCGGCGAACAAAATCGTTACCGAGTTCTGTACAGCCTAACCAGTACGGATGAAAACGAACTCGAGATCGTAGAAATACTCGGCATTGTTCAAGTGCTCGCCATTGGTGAAAAGAAATCCGAAAAACTCTTGATTCAAGGACGCGAGGTGAAAACATGAAAATCATAGGACTCACCGAAGCCAAAGACAAACTCTCGAGCGTGATCGAAGAAGCCAAAAACAACCCCACCATCATCACCAAAAACGGTAAGACCGCCGCGATTTTAATTGTCCCCGAAGATGATCTTGACCTCGAGCGGTTGCTGCTCTCGAGAAGCCAAATGCTGCAAGATGTTCTGCGGGAACGCCGCGAGGAAATCAAACGTGGCGAAACAATTTCGCTCGAGGAAGCTTTTGCTTAAAGTGACTCGAGGGTTATCAAAACAGGTTTTCGAGTACACTCTACCCAGAACTGAGGTGCATCATGACGTTACAACTCGAGTTAGAACCAGACCTTGACAACAAAATAAGGCAATTGGCAAAACAAAAACACAGCACCCCCGAAGAATTCATTCTCGAGCTTTTACGCCGTGAAACCACACCCAAAACAAAACCTACTTGGATTGGTATGGCGAACTCAGGGCGTTCAGATTTGAGCGCGAGAACCGAAGAATTGCTGTTTGAAACGCGATAAAGGTCATGCAAGTCCTAGCCAAACTCAAAGCCCTGCATCAAGAGATAACCACCGCTCGAGAAGCCAGTTTACTTGATGCCGCTTTAGCGCAACGCATTCATGCCGAAGCGATTCTGGCAGCCGAAAACGACCCACGTTTTCTCGAGTCTTTCTTTCATGTGTTGCCACCAGAATTATTGACCCGCGAATACGGTATGCTGACACCAGAAAACACATGACCACTCAAAAAGCACTTCGCACCCAAATCAAAAAGAAATTCCAAACAACACGTCAACCTTTACTCAAATTCCCCACTGAAATCACGCAACCAACCCTTGTCGCCCAAGCCTATGCTGACGCAAAGCAACTCGAGCCTTCTTTTCGTTTCGATATTCAACGGGTCGCCTCCGAACTTGGTGTGCAAGGACAATGCCGCCCAAATACTGGTATTAAAAGCGCGGAACGTATCCTCGAGAAAATGATTAACGGTGTCGTCCCAGTAGACATGCTTGGCGCGAAACTGATTGTGACGACCCTCGAGCAAGCTTACGAATTGGCGTCTCGAGTTCCCCAATTTTTTACCGTAAAATCCTTCAAAGACCGATTCTTGCAACCTCGCAGCAGTGGTTATGCCGATTTGCAATTTATTGTTGCCATAACGCAAACCCATTACGCCGAACTGAAAATCGTTCTGACCGCCTTTGACGAACTCGATGCCATTGAACACCGCATCTTTGAAATTGTGCGATCCTTGCAAGCCAAAGCGGTGCAAGCCACCAAACTGACGAACAGCGAAGAAAAAGTGATGCTTGGACTTCAAGAAATGGCAATGGCGTTGTATCTTGAAGTCTGGCAAGAGGTACTGGCAAGGAGGTACGCTGATGAAACGCAAACGAACCAAATACTACCAAGTTGGTAAAAGCGCTGCCGCCTTCCAATACGACAAAGAAGGTAGCTTGTACATTCACGTGCTACGCCCTGGCGCAACCGATTTTGTACTAGACCCAACCTTGTGGGGCGAAGTGTACTTCCGAGATGATGACACGAAACTGCTGACCAAAAAGCAATTCGAGAAAGCCGTCAGTGACCTGAACGGGAATACAAAAAGCATTCCAGCATAATCTCGAGAAGTTGGGTTTTAACGCCACACTCGAGCAACGCATTCATACCAAAGCAATTCTAGTAGCCGAGAAGGACCCGCGTTTTCTCGAGTCTTTCTTTCACATGTTGCCACCAGAATTATTGAAGCATGAAGTAGAGCAACACTGAATTTGGAAGCTCGAGGAAGCTCAAGCATCTGGGAGAAGTAATTCGAGATTCAAGCAAACATTGAGTCACGATTTACTGAATTACTGCTCTTCCCAACAAGATAAACAATGATTAGATGTTATATCAATTACGTTGCCTTTACAATCAGGGTTCACACATTTTACTCGTGCTATTTCATATTCTTCATTGCATAAAGAACAGTAAATACCTGTAGAATTTGGTTTATTTGGTTTTAAAAAAGCTAAAAAATTATGTTCGTCACATAGATCAAGCTCAAAAAAAGACATCGTAGATTTCTCATCCATACATTTCGGACAAATATACTTACGCACATTTTTCTTAAATCCAAAGTATCTTTCTACAAGACTTGATCCTAAAATACTTGTAACATTAGAAATTTCATCCGATAATTGTTGTACTAAATAGCCTTCACTAGGTTCATCTATATAAGGAATTAAATCACTGAGAATATAAGTCGGTGAATTCACAAGATGTTCTCTTCTAATTTTCATCCAATTTAATGGTGCAATAAGCTCATTCGATATTTCTAAAATTGAAACTAGAACTTCATTAACAGTTATAAGCAAATCTTTAGTAACGGTATGCATAATAGAATTTCGTTTAACTCGCATCGAATTAAATTCTTGCTTAAATTTGTCAGTAATTTTTACACTTGATACGATATCATGAATGCGAATTAAATATTGAGCATCAATAGTTTTAAAATCTCCAAAAGATAAATCTTTATTCCCAGAATCTTTTGGCAAACTTGACGGGTCAATGTTTATCAATAAAAATGGGCTAATTTGAGCTATTTTACCTTTTAGTAAAAACTCTGAACCATGTTGAGCCAATGATATTGACGTAATAATATTTTTTTTAGCAGATTTCCAATAAGCAATATCTATCGAATTATCAGATTCATAATCATTTATTATTTCATTATACTCAATAACTAAAGGTAAAATTAAATCCCATGCGAGATTTAAAGAATTAATTCCCTCTTCTTCAAAATCTACTGATGTTGGAATATTTATAATCATATTAAATATCACTCCAAAAGTTCAAAACTGTAAAATACAGATCCCCAACTCGAGGTTGGGGTTTTCTTTTCATATTGGAGCGGGAGAAGAGATTCGAACTCTCGACATCCACCTTGGCAAGGTGGCACTCTACCAGCTGAGTTACTCCCGCACGTTGTTGTTTTCTTCTGGTCTTTTTAGCATGAATCTCGAGTCAAACCATCTTGAACTCGAGCTTTACCTTATCACGTATTCTATTGTCCTTCTTTTGTTTTCTCGAGCTTCTAACTCTTGTA
>JANLWR010000485.1:0-5545 GCA_031364625.1 Deinococcales bacterium
ACCTTCCAGTGCGCAAGGTGATGGCGCTGATCGGTTATCTTGCCATTGAAGGTTCTGGCTCGAGGTCGGTCTTGGCGGGGTTACTCTGGACGGAACTCGATGAAGCCAGCGCCCGCCGAAATTTGCGGCAGCGCCTGTACCGCCTGACCCCGCCAGAACTCTCGGCTTGCGTGTTGGTCGAGGCGAACCGCGTCTCCTTGGTTGGTGCTGTGACCAGCGATGTGGTTTTGTTTTTAGAGGCTTTAAACGATTCGCGCTTTCAGGATGTGGTTGGTTTGTACCGTGGCAGGTTGATGGACGGTCTGGAACTCGAGGAAGCCAGCGCTTTTCACGAATGGCTCGAGGCGAAACGCGATCATTTGGAGCGCGGGTTTCAACGGGCGCTGGCTGGTTTGGCAGATCAACTCGAGGCGAGTGGGAACACCTTGGAGGCATTGGCGCAACATCTGAAATTGATTGAAATCAACCCTTTGCTCGAGTTGCATCAACGTCATGTCATGCGACTTCGTGCGGTGTTGGGTGAACGCTTGGAGGCATTGCAAGGTTTTGAAGATTTCAGGTTGTTGCTCGAGAACGAATTGGGACTCCTTCCCACGCCAGAAACTTTGGCTTTGGCGCAACTCATTAGGGATCAGGGCAAGCTCGAGTACCGGGTTTTGGATCAATCTGCGATTCAGGGATTGCCTGCCTTAACCAGCCCGATGGTTGGGCGTCAGTTGGAATTGAATCAACTCGAGCAAGCTTGGAACGCTGGAAAATTGATGTTCGTTTCGGGCGAACCTGGCATTGGTAAAAGCTTGTTGCTTGCCGAATTTGCCCGCAGCAAAACGGTGGCGCGAATTTTTGGACGCGCCGGTGACGGGACCATGCCGTTTGCCACGCAAACCCGCACAATTCGCGGCTTGCTCGAGGGCAATCCAAAATTAAACATCCCACGTTGGATTCGCAAGGAACTGGCTCGGCTCGTGCCAAGTTTGGATGATCCGTCTCCCTCAAACGATGCCGAATCGCGGGTTCGTTTGTTCGATGCCTTTGCGGACTTTCTGTTTTTGAGCACCCGCCAGGTCAACACGATCCTGATCGATGACCTGCAATTTTTTGACACCGACAGTTTTGAAATGATCTTGCACGCCCTGGCGCGAATAGACCGCCCCAAAAACAAACGTTTCGTCTTGGCGTACCGCAGCGCCGAACTGACCCCGTACATGGCTGGGGCGCTCGAGCATATCTTGAAATCAGACGCAAGCGTTCAGGTTCTACTCGAGCCTTTGGGTCAAGACGCCATTCAAAGCTTGATCGAGAATTTGTTTGGCGCTCACGAACCCAAATTGTTTGCCGAGCGTCTGCACCGCGCCACGGCTGGAAATCCTTTTTTTGCGCTCGAGACGTTGAAATCCCTGGTCGAATCCAAGGTCTTGCGCCAAGATGAGGCTGGTGACTGGGGTACCGTTTTCGATGACACCACCCAGAATTATGCCGAACTGCCGATGCCCGAAAGTGTGGTTGCTGCCGTGCGGGAACGCGTTGCACGGTTGGGCGTCAACACATCGCGCTTGCTCGAGGCTGCCAGTTTGGCGGGCGATGCCTTCTCGCTCGAGGATTTGCTGCTCGCCACCACCTTGACCGAATTTGAGGCGCTCGAAGGTTTTGAACAAGCGCTTCATTTAAGGATTCTCGAGCGTCTGGCGGTTGGCTACCGATTTTCGCACGACCTGATTCGGGAGGCGCTGGCGTTCGGGCTTGGCGTGGAACGAGGGCGCTTGCTGCACCGCAAACTTGCCGAGAACCTCGAGAAACACGGTGGCGCTGCCGCCAGAATTGCCTTGCACCTCGAGAATGCGGGGCAACAGCAACAGGCTGCGCCCTGGCGGGTCAAGGCGGCGTTGGCGGCGATTCAAGTTTTTGCCAACCGCGAAGCTGTCGCGGAGTACGAGAAAGCCTTGGAGGACGATCCTCGAGCCACTTTTGAACGGGCGGGAATTCTGGATGCTTTGGTGGTTTTGTTGTGGCGTCAAAACTTGATCGAACCCGCCATGAATTGTGCGCTCGAGGTCGCCAAGATTCGTAGCGTTTTGGACGACCAGGTTGGTCTTGCGCGTGCCGACATTCGGATTGGGGTTCTGGAAATGACTTTGGGGCGGCGTGATTTGGCGTTGGCGTCTTTAGAACGTGGTTTGGCTCGAGCGCAAGACCTGAATGCAATCAAGGAACAGACCAATGCTTTGCTTAATCTTGTGAAGTTTCATACCGATGATGGCAATGTGCAAGCTGCCAAACCGATGATCGAAGCGGGACTCAATCTTGGAGAAGCCTTGCCGCTTGACGAACGCGCCTTGTTCGAGACGGCGCGAACCTACTGCGCTTTGCTCGAGGGCGATCTTGGAATGGCGCTGAGGTTTTCAGCGCTCTCGGTTCGCAACGCCCAAGCCAGCGGTGATTCCTTTGCGCATTGTAACGCCCTGATGTTGGCATTGGATGTCAATTTGGGACTTGGGGCAACCCAAACCGTTGAGGTGTTGCTCGAAGAGATTTTTGAGCTGATCGAGCGTCACGAGTTTGGTTTTCACCGGGTCGAATTTGCAATCAAAAAAGCCTGGTCTGAATTGTTGCGCGGGAATGCAGAACTGGCACTTCAGGGCAGCCTGTCCTTGGCAAGTCAGAATGTTGTTCAGCCCGAAGATCAGGCGTTTGTGTCGTGGATTGTCGGCAATTCGTATTTACGCCTTCACGATCCAAAAGCGGCACTCGAGAGGCTGGCTTGGCTCAACGATGCGCCAACCCTGGAAGTTTGGACCCGTATTTTGATCGTGCGTTTGCTGTCCGCGCTCGAGCTTGATATGGACGTTGGCATACACATTCAAGCCGCTCAAATCCAACTCTCTTCAGATCGCACCCCAGCGTTGGAAGGTCTCGAGCTTCGTTTTGTCCTGGCACGTGCGCTTGAACACGTCGGTCATGTTTCCCAAGCCCTCGAGCTGCGAGCACTTGCCGAAACACGTCTTTTGGCGATGGCACAAACTTTAAACCTCGAGCCAGATTTGCAGCAGGTTTTTCTCGAGAAGTACAGAAAATAGCAATGGCTGGCGGATTGTGATTTTAAAATAGGCTGCGCTCAGTTTGAATATAAATGTTAGACCGGTAATTTGTGCTCCCATAAGGCAAGTTGTGCAGAGGGTTGTATGTGCTCGGGGTGACGTAAACTTGACATAACGACACATTACATATATGCTTATTGCAGTTAAGTAGATTTCTCGCCAAAAACAGGCAGAATAGGAAACACCATGAACCTTCAAACCAGCAGCCAAAACCACCTGACTGACCTCGAGATTTGGCTTTCAAACCTCGAACCACTTCAACTCAACTCGCTCGAGCCTACTGAGACTGCTGTCCTCAGCGTGGACGTGATCGAAGGCTTTTGTCGCGTCGGTGTCTTGGCAAGCCCACGCGTCGAAGCCATCATCGAAGATGTCGTCAGTCTGATTCAAAATGCCGAATCCCACGGCATCACCAATATTGCTTTCATCCAGGACGCTCACCCAGAAAACGCCGAAGAGTTTGGTGCATACCCACCACACTGCATCAAAGGCACGCTCGAGGCTCGAGCCGCCAGCGAACTCGAGGCGCTGCCCAACTGGAATCTTTACGCGCATTTCGAGAAGAACAGCATCTCGAGTTTGGAAAGCACAAAATTGGTTGCCTGGCTCGAGGAACGCCCACAACTCAAGAATATTATTTGCGTTGGTGACGTGACAGACCTCTGTTTGTACAGCCTTGCGATTGGGGTCAAATTGCGATCCTTGGCGCAAGGACTTGGGCAACGCATTATCGTGCCAGAAAATTGTGTCCAAACCTGGGATTCGCCCGACCACCCGGGCGATCTGTACCATGCAATGTTTTTGTTTCAACTGAAACGCAACGGCGTCGAAATCGTCTCGAGCATTGTGTAAACATTGACAACTTCGCACCATCGGCGCAACGAAAGGCTCACCATGACCAGCAATCCACTTTTCACCGACCTTTACCAACTCACCATGCTTGCGGGGTACTTCAAACACGGCTTGCTCGAGAAACTGGCGACCTTTGATTTGTATTTTCGGCGTGCGCCGTTCGGTGGCAGTTACGCGGTCTTTGCGGGACTCGAGAATGCCCTCGAATACCTCGAGAGTTTAAGTTTCACAGATTCACACCTCGAGTATTTGGAAAGCTTGAAGATGTTCGACACAGACTTTCTGGCGTATCTGCGAGGCTGGAAATTTAAAGCCAAAGTCACGGCGATTCCCGAAGGAAGAGTTGTGTTTCCAAACGAACCGCTCCTTACCGTGACGGGCGCGTTGGGCGAGGCGCAACTGGTCGAAACGGCGCTTTTAAACATCCTCAATTTTCAAACCCTGGTCGCCACCAAAGCGGCGCGTTGCGTTCACGCGGCAAACTCGAGCCACAGCACTTCGGGTTACACGGGCGGCACGCTGATCGAATTTGGCGCAAGGCGGGCGCAAGGTCCCAACGGGGCGCTCTCGGCGGCTCGAGCGGCGTTCATTGGCGGTGCGGTCGGTACGAGCAACGTCGAGGCTGGGCAGGTCTTTGGAATGCAAGTCACGGGGACGCACGCGCACTCCTGGGTTGAAGCCTTTGACAGCGAACTCGAGGCGTTCAGGGCGTACGCCAATACCTTTCCGGATAGCGCGACACTGCTGCTTGACACCTTCGATACGCTCGAGAGTGGCTTGCCAAACGCCATTATTGTTGCCAAAGAACTCGAGGCGGCAGGGCACAAACTTCGTGGCGTGCGCCTGGACTCTGGCGATTTGGCATACCTTTCCAGACGAATTCGCAGCGCTTTGGACGCGGCAAACCTCGAGTACGTCAAAATTGTTGCCAGCAACGACCTCGATGAGCACGTGATCGAAGCCGTGATCCGCGAAGGAGGACGGATTGACGTGTACGGCGTTGGAACGCAACTGGCAACCGGCGGCGGCGAGGGCGGCGGGGCGCTGGGTGGTGTGTACAAACTCGTGCAACTCGAGGACGCGCCCAAAATGAAACTCACCGCAGACCGCGTGAAATCCAACATTCCAGGCATCAAACGCGTCTGGCGAGCCAACACCCCGAACGGCGAATTCGCAATGGACGTGATCGGTCTTGAAACCGAAATGCTCGAGATTGGTGACCGGGTCACAGACCCAACCAACCCGTTACGGACCGCCAAAATACCCAATGCGATGCTCGAGGATATTCGGCGCGTGGTCATGCAAGATGGACAGCGTTTAAGTGCTCCAGAATCGCTCGAGACACTACAAGCCCGTGCTGCGGACGACCTGGCGCGGTTGCCCGAAGGTTCGGCACGACTGCTCAACCCCCACGTTTACCGCGTCAGTGTTTCGGACAGTTTGCTCGAGTTGCGGTCAAAACTGATTGCCCATCTCGAGGCTGGGATTGGTTAAATTCTTCAAATTCCTCGAGTCACACCTTTCTGGCTCGAGGTTTGTTTAAGTATCTCCCCGAAATGTTTTAGAGTTTTTTCCTAAAACATTTCCGACCAACGGGA
>JANLWR010000507.1:0-1606 GCA_031364625.1 Deinococcales bacterium
CTCGAAGGACAAAGGCACACTGACAGAACTTTGGTATCAACGCGCTTACAAACCAAATGCAAACACACAACGTCAAGTGAACCAAGACGCACTCGAGAAGCAAGGAATTACCCTTCAAAAAGATCGTTTCCCCGATTTAATCGAGGGTGACAAGATTATTGAGGTTAAAAGCACGGAAACAGCACTTTCTTCTCGAGATCATGAACAATTCGCGGATAACGTAAAACTTATTAGTGCTCGAGATGGAACAGTGATTCCGTTTAAGGACGGGGCGAATGTTCGGGTGAAACGTTTAACAGTTGTTTTAACCAGTCCTAGCGGGGCTAAAGCAAACGCTAAATGGATTGGGGAAGCGTATAAGGATAACCTTGAAGTTGCAAATAACATCAATTTTGAGGTGTTCAATTTGAAAGGCGAACGCTTCATTGTCACTATTCAAAATTACGGTAAATGGTCTAAAAACCTTACTGGTTGGCTTAAAGGTGAGGTGAAGCTTTAATGATTGTTGCACATCAAGGAATCACTCTGGAATCACAAAATGCTCAACAGCTTTTTCTTGAAGCATTGACTAAATCACCATTCAATGCTGTTCCAGACGCTATTCGCTGTGATGGACAAAACCTGATTGATGCAGACCCAAAACAGCTTATTCAAAAATGTATGGATCGCGTAGTCTTGAGTTGGGGCGATTTTGATGATGGGCAGACACTTATTCTCAATGCTGACGGGGCGATTGGCTTTTATATCGAACAACAGTATTTTGGTGAACGCTCGGTACTTGATTACATCAGGAATCTTGATTGGCAAGTTGCGACTTTTAACAGCATTCATCCTGAATGGGGCAGTGATTTTGACTATTACGCCCCTGGTTTTGGATCACCTCTTGGAATCCTGGGTTGGGGATGCGCGTTTAAAGGCGAAGGTCACAACCGTGTTGTCTCGAGACGGTTTCTCCAGTTCAATCCGTGGCGTGTGATTCGTGACGAAGAACACGACATTACGCTGATTCAATTTCATGACCTTGAAGCCGATGCAAAAACAGCTTTAGAACAAGCTCGAGTTGGTCATGAGATCCTGGGCGACCCGTACACGGGTGGCTTTATCCAAAAGAATTACAGTGTCAACAATCCAGACTTTAGCGGTTTGTACAGTTCAGAAGAAAAGATGTTGCGGTTCGTTATTGCAGATCGTGAAATCACCAAAGCAGAAATGCTTGATGCTTGTGCAATTCGTTTGTATCAATTGCTAGGCAAAGATCAACCTGTGGAACGGTTGGCATTTGTGTTTGCTTACAGCAGTGAATTTGCAAAGCCTTACTTGCATGATCTTTGGTTGCGAGAAATTGAAGTTTGGGCAATTGATAAAGGCATAGAACACCGTCTTGATTTGGATTACAAACCAATCCTCGAGAAACTCGCGTGGGTTGTCGCTCTCGAGAAAACCTGATTTATGATTTCTTAACAGGAGAAAAAATGAGCGTTACAACCAGCATGTACTTCGTTTCTGAAGATTTATATGAGAATTACCTTCAAAAAAATGCGCGAAATGAGCTTTTTGATTTACTTATTGAATCTAAATCAAGCTTTCCTGGAACATATTTCGGCAC
>JANLWR010000512.1:0-5752 GCA_031364625.1 Deinococcales bacterium
AGGCATTCATGGCTGATGCGCCACATGTTTTAATTGTTGAAGACGATGCAGACGTTGCACAGGCAGTTCGCTTTGAACTCGAGGAAGCCGGTTTTAGGGTAAGCCACGCCAGTGATGGTGTGACGGGTCTAACCATGGCACGAGAGCATACGCCCGAACTGGTAATCCTGGATTTGGGGTTGCCCGATCTTGACGGCGCAGAAATTGCGCGTCGGATTCGTAAAACCTCCGATATTCCGATTATCATCTTGACGGCAATGGATGCCCTAGATCGCAAAGTCAGCTTGCTCGAGGGTGGAGCGGACGATTACCTGACCAAGCCGTTTGAACCCGCCGAATTGCTGGCTCGGGTGCGGGTGCAACTTCGCCGTAACCGTGGTGGCGAGAGTGTCGTGCTCGGGCAACTCGAGATCAACACCGAGAAACGGCTGGTGCGTTACGCCGAAAAAGAGGTGCGTTTTTCGCCCAAAGAATTCGAGTTGCTGGCGTTTTTGGCACGGCAACCTGGGCGCGTCTACACCCGTGAGGAAATCGAACGCGGCGTCTGGGGCGAGGATTTGCCCGCCAATTCTAACGTGGTCGATGTTCACATGGCGAACATTCGCAGCAAACTGCGCGATGTGGACGGTTACGGTGTGATTCGAACCGTGCGCGGAATTGGCTACGCCTTAAAAGGTCAGTAAGTGAAACTCGGTAAATGAAGCTCGGTAAATGAAGCTAAGTATCGTTACGAAGGGCGAATTTAAGATTCGCCCTTCATTTGTCTATGGTTAAATTCAATCATGAATCTCGAGCAATCCTCTAAACCCATCGGCATGAGCCTGAAGTGGCGTGTTTCCTTGCTGACCACGGCGTTGCTGGCATTCTTTGCGCTCGTCTTGGGTGCGGCGGTCTTGGCGGTGGTCAACTCGACCCTCGAGGAGTATCAACGTAGTTTGCTCGAGCAGGATTTAGAAAAATTTAAAGAGTTGTACAGCAAAGGTGATTTGGGTGTCGCCAATCCAATTACTTTTGGCGGAGTCAAAATTGAATTTCTCGAGTTGAACGGCAAGCACTGGTCTGGTTCGGAATTAAAACTTCCGAACCTCTCCAATCTCGAGAAACTGATCGAGCCTCAGTATTTGATTTTGGATCACGAAACCAAACCGCTCAGGGTATTCCTTGCACCAATCGACGTGAAACTGGTCAGCAAATCGGCGAAGCGTATTTTTGCCGTGGCAGCAGACGCCAAATACATCAAAGACCTGGCAGCCAGAATTCAAACGGTGGTGTTTTTGGTGACTTTGGTGCTGGTGGTTTTGGCGCTGGTCGGTGGTTATGTCTTGGCGCAAGTGGGCTTGCGTCCACTGGTCAGTGTGGCTCGAGAAGCCACAACCTTAAACGAAACCAATTTGCGTCCGCTCGAGTATCACGGTGCACACGACGAGCTGGGGGCGTTAACGCTGACCATCAATCGTTTTGTCGAACGCCTGAAATTGGCTTTTGACGCCCAACGAACCTTTCTAGCCGAAGCCGCGCATGAACTTCGCACGCCACTGACAGGACTGGAAGGTTATATTCGCAAGGCGCTCAAAGACTCGAGCGGCGAACAAAAAATGGTGCTCGAGGATGCTTTGCGCGTTTCTGGCGGCATGACGCGCTTGGTTGCCGACTTGTTGCAACTCTCGCGCGGCGAGGTGGTGCGCGAAGTTTTACCGCACGTCGTTGACCTGACAGGCGTGGCTCGCAATGTTGCCAGCGAATTCCCTGGCGTCAAACTCGAGCTTCCAAAAGAAAGTCTGGAAGTGGTGGGCGACCCCGACCGGTTAACCCAGGTCACCCGCAATCTGGTTTCCAATGCCGCTCGAGCCGCCGGACACCGTGAGGGTGTGACCATTCGGGTTGGACGCTTTCAAAACATGCTCGAGTTGAGCGTGATCGATGATGGTCCTGGCATCCCGAGCGATGTGCTGCCTCGCATTTGGCAAAAATTTTATAAAGGTCCTGGCGGCGGGGCTGGACTTGGACTGGCAATCGTGGCGCAGATCGTTCACGCCCACAACGGCAAAATTTCGGTCTCGAGTACACCTGGGCAGGGTGCAACGTTTACGGTCACGCTGCCGCCTTTGGAAGAGGATGAAGCCTAATCCGAGGCAACCTGGACAATGGTGGGTGCTGGATTGCGCCGAATGTCGAGGCTGAGGAATGCTTCGGCAATGCCGCCAACTACCCAAAATGCAAATCGAAATTCGTCTTACAATCAAACGGTACAAGAATTTCAAGTCCAAGCGAATTCAGCGTACTCGAGGTTTGCGACAAGGTTGACCCCGTAATTGCCGCCACAGCCAAAGACCAAGGGTTTTCGGCAATCATGAACACCGAAATCGCCGCCTCGAGCGGGCTGGTGATTGATGCCGACCCCGAGGCGACAAACTTAACCAAAGATGTCAAAGCCAAGCTTCAACTCAAATGATTTTGCTGATCTTTGAGCCACTGATTGAACAATCCGATTAAATCTTTTGGCTGGCAAGGTTTTGTCACGCTCCAACCAAGACTTAGGGCAAGGTCACGGACGATCTCGTTTGGATGGGCGCCACCATCGCGCAAAGCTCTGAGGCTCGGCGCACCGCCGCGTTTGGCAAGGCGTTCGCCGCAATAATCGGTCATTAGTGGTACATGGGCGTAAATGCTCGCCACGCCACCCAGAGTGTCAATAATTAAAATTTGTCGGGCGGTACTGGAAAGCAAGTCATCACCGCGCAGCACGTGGGTTATTTGCATCTCGAGGTCGTCTGCGGCACAGGCGAGTTGGTACGCCCAAACCCCGTCGTTGCGTTGAATGACCATGTCGCCCACAATATCATTGACGTTTTGCTCAACTTTGCCCTTGACCAAATCCCAGAACGTGATGGTTTTGTCAGCCACGCGCATTCGCAGGGCGCTCGGACGTTCTGGGTGGGTCACGCCACTCGAGCACGTTCCAGGGTAACGGGCTTCGCTTTCTTCATGCCGCGCAGAGGCACTCAAGAGCACTTCGGTTCGGGTACAGGTGCAAGAATAAATCTCGAGTTTTGCGGCTGCCGCCGTGTAAAGTTCCAGTCGTTGTGTCTGGCGGTATGGTGAATGATCTCCACCAATGTCCCAGCCTTCATCCCAGTCCAAGCCCAACCAAGCCAAGTCTTGTAAAATCAAGTCATCCTTACCGGCTCGCACGCGCCCAAAATCCAAATCCTCGAGCCTGAGCACAAATTGCCCGCCCAATTCGCGCATTTGCAACCAGGCGAGCAGTGCCGTGCGGGCGTTCCCCAGGTGCATCTCACCAGTTGGCGAGGGCGCAAAACGCCCTCTGGGAATGAATTTCGGACTGGGGTGTAATTCGTTCATGTTTTTGTTTTGATTCCGTGAGTTTATGATACATGCCACGGCATTTCTCATGACCAATTGTTGACCAATCGTGAGTTGAGCCTAGAAATCCCTGACTTTTTCTGCTACAGTACCCCCTTGTGACGAAGACCCTGCGTTTAACCCTCAATCAACTGGGACGCAAGGCGCTAGGCACAAGACAAATCGGTTTTTTTAACAGTGCGGCATTGACTACCAGTGTCGTTTTTCAGTGTTTTTCAACGTTCAGGCAAAACCTGAATGTCGGAAGGGAGCTAAAGCGTGAAGAAAGAACAGTATAACCCAGGTGATCGCGTTGTTCTCCCACCTTACGGTGTTGGTGTCGTCCATGGTATTCATACCAAAAAAGTGGCTGGTGACGACCACGATTATTATCAGGTCGAATTTCCAAACGGAACCAGCAAGGCATTTGTGCCAGTCAATGCCCCGCAGAGCGTTGGTTTGCGCCCGGCACTCTCCGAGTCCGAGCTGCCAGAAATCATGGGTCGCTTAAAGTCGGGCAAGGTTTCATTGCCGCGTCAATGGGCTGCCCGTCACCGCAAAGTGACCGAAATTTTGGCATCGGGCGATCCGTACCGCATTGCCAACCTGGCAGCCGAATTGCGTCGTTGGGATGACGAACGTGGTCTGCCCGACCTTGACCGTCAAGCCTACGCCCGCAGCATCAAGCTTCTTGGCGACGAAATCTCTGAGGTTTTGCAAGCCGACCAAAAAGAGATTCGCACCATGCTCGAGGGTGCTTGGGACAGCAAAGCCAACTAAAGTTTTAAATTAAATCTCGAGACTGAATGTTCAGTCTCGAGATTTTTACATTTTTGCCACGGCTCGAGGGGTGGTGGGTTTTTCGCTGCCACCGTCGGGTTCTTCGCTGATGCCCACGGCTGTCACTTCATTTGGGATGCTCGCGGCGACGCTCGGACCACGGAATATACCTAGAGAGGTTGGTTTTGTTGATTTCTTGGGCAAGAACCAAGCTTGCCAAGTTTTCCCGGGCGGCAATTTGCCCATGTTGTGCGCCATCAAAACCCGTCCATCATGGGTGATAATGGCTTGTCCAACCACAGTTTTGCCGTCAGGTGCAAGCAGTGCCACGACCCGAGCGCGATTGTCGGCGACGATGCTCGAGAGCGTGGTTTTTTGATCTTGCAAGGCTTTTAAGTCAGTATCAAGTTTTTGGTTTTGCAGCCCAAACCAAAGCGCCGTCAAACTTGCCGCCAGGGCAAAACCCAAACTGGCACGGGCAAACCACGGAATCACCACTCGGGTTGCTGGGCGCATGACCAAGGTTGGGGCTTTGGGCTTTGGTGGCGTTTGAAGCTGACGGATTTTTGCCAGCACGATGACCTCGAGACTATCGGGTACGGCTTTAAAAGGCACTTGAGACGCCAGCATTTCGGTCAGCTCGAGGTTGACTTTTAATTCTTGCTGCGCGTCGGGATTATGCTCGAGCAATTTTTCGACACGTTCACGATCCGCAAACTCGAGGGCACCCAGTGCGTACAACGCGATTAAATCTTGGGTCTCGAGGTCAAGCATGGTCGTCCCTTAAAAATTGGCGCAACTGCGCAAAGATACTGCGCATTTTGGTTTTGACCGTGCCGAGCGGAATGTGTTCGCGCATCGCAATCTGAGTTTGGGTTAAACCCTCAAAATAACTGGCTTCAATCAACTTGCGGTCTGAAACCTCGAGTTGATGGAGGGCACGTTCAATGGCTGCACGGTCAAGCATTGTCTTTGAGCGGTCTTCGGTGATGGCTTTGGTCTCGAGTTCGCCCTCCTCGAGGTTGACGGTTGCACGGTGCTGGCGGTGACGAAGCGCATCGATGGCGGTATGGTGAGCGATGGCGATAACCCAAGAACTGACCGAACCTTTGGCAACCGAAAAGTCGCCGGCACGTTGCCAGATTTTAACGAAAACATCTTGAACGCTTTCTTCGACGCCGTTTTGGTCAAATAAAATGCGCCAGGAGAGTGAATAGACGCGGTCTTTAAAGCGTTTGTAAAGGATACTCAGCGCAACCTCTGAGCCGTTCGCAATCAGGCGAAGCAATTGTTCGTCGGTAATCTCAGGTTCGACCATGATGCGCGAGTTAGGATACCACGACCTCGAGCCTCTCAGAACTTGGGTTCTGGGCTGTGTTTGGCGTGAGGGGTGAAAACCGTTCATCACATTGGTATACGTTCAAAACCAGCTATCCAGATGCAATATAAAAAACCTCTCGAGTATTTTCTCGAGAGGTTTTGTAACGGTATTCTCAATATTAGTAGGAGAGTTACCGGCGTAAACCGTGCTGATAAAAAATTTAGGGACAACGATATCCGGAAAACTTTCTTTCGGTAAACTATTGTAAGCGCCTATTCCCATTAATGT
>JANLWR010000526.1:0-12984 GCA_031364625.1 Deinococcales bacterium
GGCTTAAGTACGACCCCTCCGTCTCTCGTTTCTTGCCCCTTACAGCAGCACCTTCGGGCTTGGGGCGCTACACTCGAGCCACCTCCCCTTCTTGACCATAAAATGCACCTTCGGGCATGGTCGCTACTTCGCAGGGGAGAACTAAAGGCACTGAATTTTGATTTGGTTGGAGCGCAGCCGTGATTGACTTGCAACCTCATCATTTAGGTTTGAGCGTCCCGAATCTCGAGGCGAGCATTGCCTGGTACGAGAAAATGCTGGATTTCAAACTCGAGACGCAGTTAACAGTGGCGGCGATTCCGGCAAGAATTGCGTTTTTAAAACGTGGTAATTTTCGCATCGAACTCTTTGAGGTTGAGGGCGCGGCAGCGCTGCCCGAAGACCGCCGCGTTCCAAACCTTGACCTTCGCACCCACGGTACAAAACACCTGGCATTCGCCGTTCCCGATGTCGATGCCGCCGTGCTCGAGTTCAGCGCCAGGGGCGCAGACATCGCCATGCACATTCGCGTTCATGGCAAACCCACCGCTTTTATTCGTGACAACGCCGGCAATTTGCTCGAGTTTGTTCAAACTTCCGATTTCGCTTAACGCCCTCTGTTCAGAAAGGAATCACCATGTCAAAATGTTTGCTCTCCCAACTCGTTCACGTCGAACTCTTCACACCAACCCTCGAAGATTCAGTGCGGTTTTTTACGACTACTGGCGGAATGACTGAAGTTCACCGTGAGGGGAATTCGGTTTATTTGCGCTGCTGGGGCGACCACTACAAATACAGTTTGATCCTGACAAGCGGCGAACAACCCGCCCTGGCACACGCCGCCTGGCGCACCTGGAGTGAAGCCGACCTTGGAGAAGCCGTCAAAAACATTGAGGCGAGCGGCGTTCAAGGACAGTGGCTCGAGTCTGAATATGCACACGGTCGCGCCTACCGTTTTCGCAGCCCTGGTGGGCATGTCATCGAAATCCTCTGGGAACTCGAGCGGTTTAAAGCACCCGCCGACATTGCCTCAAAATACCCCGAACGCCCGCAGCGTTTTACGGGCGGCGGCATCGAACCGCGACAACTTGACCATGTGACCGTGGCAAGCTCGGACGTAATGCGTGATGCACAGTGGTTCAGGGACGTGCTCGGCTTTCGGTTTATGTGCTACAACGGTCTGGAGGACAACCCAGATTTTGTGGTCTTTGGCATGATTACCACCAACGAAAAAAACCACGATCTGGCGTTTGCCAAGGACATGTCACCGATTCCTGGGCGTTTGCATCATTTGGCATTCTGGGTCGATACCCGCGAGGCGCATCAACGCGCCGCCGATATTTTGCTCGAGTCTGGCACGGCGCTCGAGTATGGTCCTGGGATTCACGGCATGGGCGAGCAGACGTATCTGTACTTCCGCGAACCTGGCGGGGTGCGCATTGAAGTCAACACGGGTGGGGTGCGCAATTACGTGCCCGACTGGGAGGCGGTGCGCTGGAGTCCCTCGCAAGGCTCGAACACGTTTTTTAGGAACACCATGATGCCCGATTCGATGCTCGAGAGTTTCCCACCCGCCAGCAAACACGCGGCGGCTGCCGACATCGATCTCGTGCCCGATGCCGCCCATGCCAACCCTTGGGGCAAGCGGGGACAGGGTTAAACCGTGCCGCGTTTTGTCGATCTTTCAGTGCCGATCACGGCGACGCACCCCGACGTGCCTGCCTTCCAACGGGTCAGCATCGAGTTTTCAGACCATGCGCAGGGAGCACTCGAGGCTGAACGAATGGCGGGTGTTCCCAAACACCTGCTGCGGCTCGAGGAGGGTTGGGCGACGGAAACCATCACCAACCTTGGCACGCACAGCAGCACCCACATTGACGCGCCGTACCATTACAACTCGGTGATTGATGGACAACCCGCGCAACGCATTGATGAATTGCCGCTCGAGTGGTTTTTTGCGCCTGGGGTGAAACTCGATTTTGCACACAAAATTGATGGCGACGCGATTACAGCTTTGGAAGTGCAAGCCGAACTCGAGCGCATCGGTCACACCCTGCACAGGCTCGACATTGTGCTGGTTCGCACGGGTCGGGATGCCTTTTACGGACAGCCCGATTACTGGACACGCGGTCCTGGTGTCAGTAGCGATGCCACCCACTGGTTGTTTGATCAGGGCGTGCGGGTCATGGGCATTGATGCCTGGGGTTGGGATCGTCCGCTTGGGATGCAAGCCAAAGAGGCGCTCGAGAAGAACGCACCTGGCATTTTCTGGGCGGCACATCAGGCAAATTTGCCGTACTCGCAAATCGAACGGCTCGCCAACCTGGATAAGTTGCCCGCCACTGGTTTTCAGGTTTCGTGTTTTCCACTGCGTTTGGTCGGCGGCAGCGCCGCACCCGCTCGGGTCGTCGCCATTTTAGATTAGGGGTTTTTATGCCACGTATTGACGCACACGCCCATTTTGCTCCTGCCGAATACCTCGAGCGCGTTCAACGTCGCGCCAGTGGCAAACTGCCGATCCCACCCTGGCATCTGGACGTGTCGCTCGAGATGATGGCGCGTTACGGCATTGATGCCAGCATCATTTCAATCTCGCCGCCAGGTGTTTTTATGGGCGATCAGTTTGAGGCGAACGAGCTGGCGCGACTGGTCAACGAAACTGCCTCGAATATCATCCAATCCCGCCCCAGCCAATTTGCCGCACTGGCTTGCCTGCCACTGCCCGATATTGACGCCGCCATGACTGAACTCGAGTACGCGCTCGATGTGCTGAATCTTGATGGTGTGGCGGTCTTTACCCATTACGGGCAATCTTATTTGAGTGACCCCAAATTCGCGGTCATTCTCGACGAACTCGAGCGCCGCAAAGCCTATGTGCTGGTACATCCTGCGCTACCCGTTCATGCCGCGCCACTGCCGCAATACCCAACTTGGCTGATCGAATTTCCGTTTGAAACCACGCGCTGCATGGTCGATTTGATTTACTCTGGAACGCTCGAGCGTTGCCGCAATATTCGTTTTCAATTTGCGCATCAGGGCGGCACCGTTCCGTTTCTGGCGGGACGAATTGCGTCACTTCCCAAGCGTTCGCCCAAAGAAGCGGGTTTCGCAGATCGGGCTCCAGCAGGGGCGCTCGAGTACCTGAAACGCTTGTATTACGACACCGGACTTTCCAACAATGCCGCCGCCATTTCTGCCACGCTCGAGGTCACAAGCTTAGATCACATCGTGTTTGGCACGGATTTTCCATATGCCGATTTGCCCGAGCACGGCGATCCCGCGCCAGGTTTGGCGTTTCTAAACCAAAAACGCGCCCAACTCGAGTTTCAAAATGTTTCCACCCTCGTGCCGCGCCTGGTAGCAAAAATAAAGGAGAATTCATGAAAATTGCCCGTATCAAACACACTGGTCTGGACGGCGCAGAGGCTCGGATTGTGGTTGGTTCACAGGTTTCGCCAGGTCGTTGGGTAGATGTACGAACCTGCGTTCGCCTACACCTCGAGCGTCGCGGAGCAACCAGCAATGCCGCCAGACAACTTGCCAGCCTGCTCGTGCCCGGTAGCCTCAGTTTGGCGCTCGAGGCTGGAGATCAGTTTATGGACGCGCTGTATGCCGCCGCAGAGGACTCGAGCGGCGATGCCCTCGCGCCTGAAGAACTCAATTTACTCGCGCCCATCGACCCAAGCCTGTACCGCGATTTTTTATCGTTTGAAATGCACTTCACCAATGCCGCCAAGGTCAACCATCACGAGGTTGCCCCCGTTTTGTACGAAATGCCAATTTCGTACATGGGCAACGCGCATTCGTTCATTGGACCAGAGGACACCATGCCCTGGCCCATCTACGCCAAAGAGCGCATGGATTACGAACTCGAGCTTGGCATTGTCATCAAGCGCGGTGGGCGCGACATTCAACCCGAGAACGCACTCGAGCACGTGCTGGGTTTGACCATTTTAAATGATTTTTCGGCGCGTGACATTCAGTTGCGCGAAATGCAGGGAAAACTTGGACCCAGCAAGGGCAAGCATTTTTGCTCGAGCGTTGGACCCATTATTGTGACCCTCGATGAACTCGAGCCAAAAAACCTGTCCATGACCGCCAAAGTCAACGGTGAGGTTTGGTCGAGTGGCAACAGTGGCACGATGCTCTGGTCGCTCGAGGAGTTGGTGGCTTGGGATTCGGCGGGCGAGGTCTTGCCTGCGGGGGCGCTGCTCGGTTCTGGCACGGTCGGACGCGGTTGCGGCATGGAACTGGGCAAGTTTATCAAACCTGGCGACACCGTGGAACTCGAGATTGCCGGCATCGGCGTGCTCAGAAACCTGATTGGGCAACCGCCAGCGAGCGGTTTTGTGCCAACACCCAAGCAGCCAACACTGGTGGTCTCATGAGTCAGCCAACCTTTCGTGATCTGAACAAGAACGGTGTCCTTGACCCTTACGAAGACCAGCGCTTGCCCATCGAAGTTCGGGTCGAGGATTTGCTGTCGCAGATGACGCTCGAGGAAAAAGCGGGTTTGATGTTTCACACCATGATCCCCATCGGAGAACACGGTGCGTTGGTCGAAGGCATGAGCGAGATCGGTCCGTTTTCGACCGCAACATTGCTGAACCAAAAAATCAATCACTTCAACGTTTTTGCCACGCCCACCCCCCGGGTTTTGGCGCTCTGGCACAACCAACTGCAAGGTGCTGCCGAAAACACGCGGCTCGGCATTCCCGTGACCATCTCGAGCGACCCGCGCCACGCATTTTCGCAAAACATGGCGACCCAGCTTGCGGCGGGTCAATTCTCGCAGTGGCCCGAACAGACTGGGCTGGCGGCGACCCGCGATGCGGATTTGGTGGCAGAATTTGGGAATATTGCCAGACAAGAATATTTGGCTGTCGGCATTCGTGTGGCGTTGCATCCAATGGCAGATTTGGGCACAGAACCGCGTTGGGCGCGAATCAATGGCACGTTTGGCGAAGACGCTGCGCTGTCGGCGCGGCTGATTGCGGCTTACATTCAAGGTTTTCAAGGGCAGCAACTTGACTCGAGCAGCGTTGCCTGCATGACCAAGCATTTTCCTGGTGGGGGTCCGCAAAAGGACGGCGAAGACCCGCATTTTTTTACCGGCAAAGAACAGGTTTATCCTGGCAACAACTTTGATTACCACCTGATTCCGTTCGAGGCAGCGTTCGCGGCTGGCACATCGCAGATCATGCCGTATTACGGAATGCCTGTCGGCACAACACTCGAGGAGGTCGGGTTTGGTTTTCACAAAGAGGTGATTACCAATTTATTGCGTGAGCATTACGGTTTTGATGGCATTGTCTGCACCGATTGGAAGTTGCTGACCCCACTGGTGGCGGGTGGCAAGGTCTTGATCGAAGCCAAATGCTGGGGGGTTGAAGACCTGAGTCTCTCCGAGCGCATCCTGAAAGTGCTCGAGGCTGGAGTTGACCAATTTGGTGGCGAATCTTGCCCCGAGGTGGTGGTTGATTTGGTGCGGGGCGGACAGATCAGCGAAGCCCGGATTGATGTTTCTGTGCGGCGCTTGTTGCGCGAAAAATTTCGCTTGGGGCTTTTTGATGACCCGTATGTGAACGTGGAAGCTGCCGAGCAAATCGTTGGCAAACCCGAATTTGTTGCGGCGGGTGAATTGGCGCAACGCAAATCCATTGTGCTCTTAAAAAACGGGCAGTCAACACCCGTTTTACCACTTTCAGGAAAGCCAAAACTTTATCTCGAGAATGTTTCCCCCGAGGTTGCCGCAAGTTACAGCGAGGTGGTCAGCACCCCAGCCGAGGCTGATCTTGCGATCATTCGTATCAGCACCCCGTACGAGCCTCGAGAGGGCTTTCTCGAGCGTTTGTTTCATGCGGGTGATCTGGACTTCAAAGACCCAGAAAAGCAACGGATTCTTGACTTGCTGACAAACATTCCGACCATCGTGGACATTTACCTCGAGCGTCCAGCCGTGATTCCAGAGATTGCCCAGCACGCCGCCGCCTTGCTGGCGAATTTTGGAGCGAATGACGCGGCGCTCTTGGACGTGATCTTTGGGCGTTTTTTACCAACTGGACATTTGCCGTTTGAACTTCCGTCGTCAATGGATGCGGTGCGGGCACAAAAAGAGGACTTGCCGCACGATTCGCTCGAGCCGCTTTTTGAGTTTGGTTTTGGTTTGCGTTACCCGGAGCAACCATGAATACATTTTTTCAACTCGGCATGTTTTCGCTTGCTGACGCACCCGCCTTCGCAGGCTTGGTGCTCGAGGGTTCTGTCATTGCCGTGCAAGCGCTCGAGGCTTTGTGTCAGAAACTTGGACACGAATTGCAGGGCGCCAGCACCATGTCAGGCTTGCTCGAGGATTGGTCACGCAACCGCGTTGCACTCGAGGCGGCGGTCACAGCGATTCATGATCCCAACCTGGCGTTGCCGTTCACGGACATTTCAAACTTGCGGGTGCTCTCTCCCATCAACCCGCGTCAGATTTTTTGTTCTGGCGCAAATTACAAAAAACACGTCATTGATATTATCGTCGCCCAGGGCGGACCTCACCTCGAAGGCATGAGTCTCGAGGAGCGCCGCGCTTGGGGCATCAAACGCATGGATGACCGCGCCGCCAACGGCAAACCTTTTGTCTTCACCAAACTCCCCTCGAGTGTTCTGGGACCGTTTGAAACCCTGTTCTTGCCGCCCGAGATCACGCAACCTGATTGGGAACTCGAGTTGGGCGTAATCATTGGCAAACCCGCCCGCCGTGTCAAACGCGAAAACGCCCTCGAATACGTGGCTGGCTACACGGTGGTCAATGACATCACCGCCAGGGAACTGGTCAACCGCCGCGACATGCCAGAAATGGGCATGGACTGGCTGGCTTCAAAAAGCGCACCAGGGTTTTTACCGATAGGTCCGTACCTGACACCCGCCGCCTTCGTGCCCGACCCGCAAGATTTGACAATCACCCTGAAATTAAACGATCAGACCATGCAGAACGAATCGACTGCCGACATGATCTTTGGCGTGGCGCAACTGATCGAATTTATCTCGAGCTTTGTGCAACTGCTGCCCGGCGATCTGATCTGCACAGGTTCGCCGGCTGGCAACGGAATGCACTACAAGCGTTTTTTAAAAGAAGGTGACGTGCTCGAGGGTTCAATCACTGGCAGTCAGTTACACCTTGGGACACAACGCAACCCATGCAAGCTCGAGGTGTTGTAAACGTTCAACTTGGAGGGAATCTTATGGCTCGGGTAAAAAATATTTTGATCGTCGGTGGCGGCATTGCTGGCTTGTGTACCGCCATCGGCTTGCGCGATGCTGGTTTTAAGATTGAAATCATCGACAGCAACCCGAAATGGGATGTTTACGGCGTGGGCATCATTCAACTGGCGAACGCCTTGCGGGCGCTGGCGGCGCTGGGTTTGGCAGAACAAGCCATAGAAAACGGATTTCCGATGTCGTCTTTGGTGATGTACGCCCCGAACGGGCATTTGATTGCCAACATTCCTCAGCCGCAAATTGCTGGTCCAAATTTCCCGTCGCAAAATGGCATCACCCGCCCCAAATTGCACGCCATTCTGCAAAAAGCCGTGCAAGCCACGGGTGCAACAGTGCGTTTGGGCATCACCACCGATCAAATTCTCGAGCATGATGGTGTTGATGTGAGCTTTTCTGACGGCAGCAGCGGACGTTACGACCTGGTGATCGGGGCGGATGGCTTGCGTTCCAAAGTGCGTCAACTCGTGTTTGGCAATGACCTGCAACCCAAGTACGAGGGGCAGGTCGTCTGGCGTTACAACCTGCCGCGTCCACCCGAGGTGAGCGACATCTGGATGTGGATGGGCGACCCCAAGGTTGGTATTGTGCCGCTCAGTCCAGATTTGATGTACATGTTCATCACCGATTCTGCACCAGACGGCGTGCCACGTTATCCCGAAGAAACGATGGCGCTCGAGATGCAAAAACGCCTGGATGGTTACGGCGGTTTGATTGGCGACCTCAAAGCCCAGATCACCGACCCAAGCAAGGTGGTCATGCGTCCATTTGAAACCATCCTGATGCCCGCGCCCTGGAATCGGGGACGTGTCGTGCTGGTGGGTGATTCGGCGCACGCCATGACAGCTCACATCGCGCAGGGGGCGGCACTGGCAATCGAGGATGCGGTGGTGCTGAGTGAAGAGCTGAAAGCCAGCGATCACCTCGAGACGGCACTGGCAAATTACAACGCCCGCCGCTTTGACCGCGTCAGTCAAATGGTCGGCATGTCACGCCAGATTTGCGAATGGGAACGCAACCACGATACCAGCGCCGACATTCCAGCCATGACGATTGCATCCATGAAACTCGCGGCGCAACCCATTTAAGGCGACAACCAGATGATTAAATTGATGATTGCCGTACACCGCAGCCCAGGCATCACCCATCAAGAGGCGATGTTTC
This sequence comes from Deinococcales bacterium, assembly GCA_031364625.1. Taxonomy (GTDB): domain Bacteria; phylum Deinococcota; class Deinococci; order Deinococcales; family JAAFIG01; genus JANXTZ01. The sequence goes on from JANLWR010000526.1 coordinate 8,407, forward strand.
ACCTCGAGTTTGTGCATGGGAAATTGGTCGCAACCGACCCTGCCAAAATCGTGCGTTATGTGCAAAACCATATTTCCGACGGTGCTTACGGCACGCTGGCGGCGGGTTGGTCTGGACTGCCCGAGCGCGATTCGATTGCCGAAATTTACTTTCACAACCTCGAGGATCAAAAAGAATCGACCAGCGCAGCATATTACCAGACCGTGCTGAGACCCGACGAACCCAATTTCGCCGATCAGAGCAGTGTGCTGGTCATGGTGACTCGAGAACTCGAGGTGAAGCCAGCGTCAAACGCGGGGCAATTTAAAATGTTGCATTACTTGAAACGTGCCCCAAACCTTTCCAGCGCAGATTTTCTCGAGCAGTGGAATCAACTTCAAGCAACCTTGCTCGAGCATACGAACATTGCTACGAAGCTTTGCCGCGCCGTTCAAAGTCTGCCCTTGTTTGAAGCTCCAAACCCAGATTTGAACGCACCCAATTTTTATGATCTGGTTCTCAGTTTATGGTTTGACACCGAGGAGGGAATTGACCTTTACCGTGCACATTTTAAGCATATCAAAACAGATATTCTCGAGCCAGCCAAGTCGTTTGTGGTCATGGCAAAAGAACTCACTTTGGTTGGTGCGAACACATGACAAACCCGCTCAAAAACTGGCAGGTAAACCGCTCGAGCATTCAATACCTTGGACAGGATTTACAGCGCCCAGAGTGCATTCTTGCCGAACCTGACGGCACAATCTGGACGGCAGACGCTCGAGGTGGGGTGGTGAAACTCGGGGCAGATGGTTCGCAAATGGTGGTCAATCCATTTACCGATCAAGGCTCGAATTCGTCGTTTGAAGACCGTTACGTACACGCCCAAGGTTCGTTGCCGAACGGATTGTGTTTTACCGAAAACGGCGATTTTTTGATTGCCAACTGGGGCACAGATTCGCTCGAGGTCATGACCCGCGACGGAAAACTGAAAACGCTCTATACCGAAATTGACGGGCAACCCTTGGGCAAAACCAATTTTCCACTGCGCGACAGCAAAGGTCGGATTTGGTTTACGGTCACAACCCGCGAACAACCCTGGACAAAGCAAGTCAATTCCAAAACCAGCGACGGTTACATCGGTCTGATCGATGAGCGCGGCATTCGGATTGTGGCGGAAGGTTTTTGCGGCACGAACGAAATTCGTTTTGATGATGCCGAAGAATTTTTGTACGTGGTCGAAAGCACGGGGCGCAACATCTCGAGGTTGAAAGTCCACGAAAACGGCGCACTCTCAGACCGCGAAATTTACGGACCCAGCAAACTCGAGGGACACCCAGACGGTTTTGCGTTTGACAGTTTTGGGAATTTGTGGGTGACATTGATTTTCTTGGACAAACTGATTGCCATAACACCGGACGGTGAAGTGCTCGAGCTTCTGGATGACAGCAATCCGAGTGCCAACGCCATTTACGAGCAGCACTTTGCGGCTGGAACACTGACGCCCGAAATCATGGGTGCGAATCACGGCACAATCTGTCCCTGGATGGCAAGCCTGACCTTTGGCGGAGTTGACCTCAAAACCGTGTACTTGGGCAGTTTGCGCGGCTCGAGAATCCCGTACTTTCAAAGCCCAATATCAGGTCAAAAAATGATTCACTGGAAATCATGATGCACCCACTTTTTGACCTTACAGGCACGGTTTGTATCGTCACGGGAGGCACTCGAGGCATCGGGCTTGCCACCGCCACAACCCTTGCCGAATTGGGCGCAAGCGTGGTGATCTCGAGCGAGGACGCCAAAGCCTGCGAGCTTGCCGAAACCGATTTGAAAGCTCGAGGTTTGAACGTACTGGGTCTGGCATGTGATGTGCGCGAAAAACCCCAACTCGAGCGATTGGTTTTAACAACACTCGAGCATTTTGGGCGCATTGATTCGCTGGTTTGCTGCGCTGGAATTGCGCCGCACTCAGGGTCAATCCTTGGCGCGACGGACAATGATTGGGATTTGACCATGACCGTCAATTTGCAAAGCGCACTCTGGCTCTCAAATCTAGCGATTTCACACATGCTCGAGCGTGGTGGCAGTGTGGTTTTTGTCTCGAGTATCGCAGGCTTGCGCGGCAACAAGAATATTGGTTTGTACGGGATTTCCAAGGCGGGTTTGGCGCAACTGGCACGAAATTTGGCAGTCGAATTTGGACCGCAAAAGATTCGCGTCAACGCGGTTTCGCCAGGTTTAATTCGCACCGATTTTGCAAAGACCATGCTCGAGAATCCAGAAGTGATTGAACGCCGACTTTCGCTCACGCCCTTGCGCCGCGTCGGTGAAGCACTCGAGGTTGCGGGTGTGATTGCCATGCTGATCTCGGGTGCTGGCGCATTTATTACAGGGCAAAACATTGTGGTTGACGGCGGGACGGTGATCTCAGATGGCAATTAAAGTTCTGGTCACGGGCGCGAATGGTTTTGTCGGACGCACCTTGGTCAAAACGCTGCTCGAGTCAAAACAACTTGAAATCTCGAGTTTGTGTTTGCTCGATCAACAGTTTCAAACTGTTTACACCGATGCTCGAGTACAAACCTTTGCGGGTGATTTTTTTGACCCAAACATCCTTAAAACAGCGCTTCAAGAAGTCGATCTGGTGTTTCACCTTGCCAGCATTCCAGGTGGCGCAAGTGAACGCGATTACGACCTTGGAAGGCGGGTGAATCTCGAGGGAACAATTGCCTTTTTCGAGGCGCTGCGTCACACTGCAAAACCGCCCGTGGTGGTGTTCGCCAGCACCATCGCCGTTTACGGTTCGCCCCTGCCAGCACTGGTCAACGCAGGCACGCCGGTCAAACCCAACTCGAGTTACGGCACGCAAAAACTGATTGCCGAATTGCTCTTGGAAGATTATTCGAGACGCGGATTCCTGGATGGTCGCGCCGTGCGTCTGCCTGGGATTGTGGCGCGTCCGCTCGAGCCTTCTGGTTTGGTTTCGGCGTTCATGAGCGATGTGATACGGCGTCTGGCGGCGGGTGAAGCCTTCACCTCGCCAGTTTCGCCCGAGGCATTGATGTGGTGGATGTCGGCACAGTGTTGCGCCCAAAATTTGATTCACGCCGCCTTGATTCCTGCCACGCAATTCACCTCGAGCCGCGTGACCCTGCTGCCAGCGCTGTACGCCACCATGCAAGACATCGTTTCGGGTATTGCCGAAATTTTTGGCGCAGACCGCCTCGAGTTGATTCGGTTTGACCCCGATGTGCAAGTCGAAGCTGGTTTTGGACGGTTTCCACCGATGGACTCGAGTGCTGCCGAGGCGCTCGGGTTTGCGCATGATGGTTCAGTTCTGGCGTTGATCAAAAACGCCTTAAAACCATCTGATTGAGAAGTCATCACGTCATTTTAGGCTATCATTGTCATTCACCACAGGAGAACAAACTCAACATGAACAAGCTCTATCCCAGCGCCAACGCCGCCCTAGCCGATATTGTCAAAGATGCGCAACTTCTTGCCGTGGGAGGCTTTGGACTGTGCGGCATCCCAGAAGCCCTCATCCTCGCGCTGCGCGATTCTGGCGTGCAAAACCTGACCGTCGCCAGCAACAACGCAGGCGTGGACGGTTGGGGCTTGGGGTTGCTGCTCGAGAGTCGGCAAATCAAAAAAATGATCTCGAGTTACGTCGGCGAAAACAAGGAATTTGAACGCCAATTTTTGGGTGGTGAACTCGAACTCGAGTTTGTCCCTCAAGGCACGCTCGCCGAAAGATTGCGGGCTGGCGGCGCGGGCATTCCAGGGTTTTACACCAAAACGGGTGTCGGCACGGTGGTCGCGGACGGCAAACAACACCAAGATTTTGAGGGCGAAACCTTTATTCTCGAGCGCGGCATTAAAGCCGATGTGGCGCTGGTCAAAGCCTGGAAGGCAGACCGTCTGGGCAATTTGATCTACCGCAAAACCGCGCGAAATTTTAACCCGATGGTTGCCATGTGCGGCAAAATCACGGTCGCCGAAGTCGAAGAAATTGTTGAGGTGGGCGAACTCGAGCCTGATGATGTTCACACCCCAGGCGTTTTTGTGCAGCGCGTGGTGTTGAACGCCAACCCAGAAAAACGCATCGAAAAACGCACCGTTCGCAATCTCGAGGTGGCATGATGGCATGGAATCACGATCAAATGGCGGCTCGAGCCGCCCAAGAATTGCAAGACGGTTTTTATGTCAATTTGGGTATTGGGCTGCCGACGCTGGTCGCCAACTTTATTCCCGCAGGCATGGATGTAATTTTGCAATCCGAAAATGGTTTGCTCGGCATTGGACCCTTTCCGACTGAAAACGAAGTGGACGCCGATTTAATCAACGCTGGTAAACAAACCGTCACCGCACTCCCAGGCGCGAGTTTTTTCTCGAGCAGCGATAGTTTCGCCATGATTCGCGGCGGGCACATCAACCTGGCGATCTTGGGCGCAATGCAAGTCTCGAGCGGCGGCGATCTGGCAAACTGGATGATTCCAGGCAAAATGGTCAAAGGCATGGGCGGCGCGATGGATTTAGTGGCCGGGGTAAAACGTGTAGTCGTGGTGATGGAGCATAACAACAAAGATGGCGCCGCGAAAT
>JANLWR010000527.1:0-2273 GCA_031364625.1 Deinococcales bacterium
GTTTCGCGGCCGTTGCCAGCGCCGAGCGCGGCGAAGCGATCAAGCCGGGCACCGTGCGACAGCAGCCTGCTGTCGATGGTGTTTAGAGGGCTCCAATCCTTGCGCGTCAATTGAGCGGCTCGAGCCTCGGCGCTGTAACCACCCGCCACCTCAAACGCCTCGAGCGTCGCAGACCATTCGAGCACGGCTTCGGGATTGGATTCGAGTTCTGTCTCGAGTTCTCGAAGGCGTTGCTCGAGGTTAAAAACATGCTGCATGGCTTGACGAATGACGGTTTGAACGCTAACTCCAGTCTCGAAACTTGGGTCTTGCTCGAGCGCCCCAATCCGAAAATCGCCCTCGAACTCGAGTTCGCCCCAGTCGGGTTTGAGTTCGAGGGCGATGATGCGCAGCAATGTGGTTTTACCCGCCCCGTTTCGACCCGTCAATGCCACCCGATCACCACTGGCAATCTCGAAACTCACCCCATTTAAGGTGATTCTGTCGCCGTAAGCGTGACGCAAATTGGTGGCACGAACTTTCATAACATAACCTCTCGAGCACAGATTCTACGCGAGATTTGTTTGGGAACGTATAGCGCAAGTTGCGTATTTGAGGGTTGGCGTTCTGGCTGACGAAAGTCCAAGAACCAGTTTTCACGTTGCATGGGTGAACACAAGGTTGTCTTGACCATAAAACGCACCTGGCGGGCATGGTCGCCACCCCTACACCACATTGTTTTTTGTAGGGGCGCTGCTTCTTGACCCTTAAAGCAGCACCTGTCTTGACCATAAACATGCACCTAACGGGCATGGTCGCTTACGGGCTTGGGTCGCTTGCCGCGCCCTGCCCGAATGCGAGTTCTTCAATAAAATGTACGATATTTCGGACTTTGCGGTTGCCCTGTGAACCCGAATGACCCAAGCAAGCAATTTAAAACCGCGTGATATTCTCGAGTCATGCCTTTTCAACTTGCTCAACTCAACATTGCCCGAATGCGTTTTCCACTCGAGTCGCCCGAAATGATTGATTTTGTGAGCAATTTAGACCGAATTAACGAACTTGCAGATTCGAGCGAAGGTTTTGTTTGGCGTTTACAAGGTGAGGGCAACGACGCCACGAGCTTGCGCCCATTTGATGACGACTTTATTATTGTCAACATGAGCGTCTGGGACAATCTCGAGAGCCTGAAAAATTACGTTTACAAAAGTGCGCACACCGATATTCTCAAACGCCGTGCCGAGTGGTTTGAGAAAGTTCAGGAGGCGACCATGCCCGCAGGTGCGTCTTATGGTCTAGAAGCGATGGTGGTGATGTGGTGGATTCCTCAAGGTCACATTCCAATTGTAAGTGAAGCCAAAGAACGCCTCGAGCATCTGCGCTTGCACGGCTCGAGCGAGTTTGCGTTTTCGTTTCAAAAAGCATTTCCAGCCCCAGAAGTTTAAACCAGGGTTTTAACGCCGTGTTTTGGCGTGTCCTTGCTTGCGTTGTTTTTCATGAATTTTAGACCTGATTTTATTAGACATTTGCGTGCGAATTAAACCCGCCTCTTCTGCCAGCGTTTGATAATTCTGATAACGTTTCTTCTCGAGCTTGCCGGATTTTAATGCTGCCAGCACGGCACAGCCCGCTTCTTTGGTGTGGGTGCATTTGGTGTAGCGACACTCATTTGCCAGCGCTTCGATGTCGGCAAAAGTATCTTCGACACTCGGTGTCCAAACGCCAATCTCCCGAATGCCAGGGTTATCAATCAAGACCGCGCCGCCAGGGAGCACAAACAACTCGCGCCAGGTGGTCGTGTGACGTCCTTTGCCGTCGCCAGCGCGTACTTCACTGGTTTTGGCTTGGTCGGACTCGAGCAGCAAATTGATCAAGGTCGATTTTCCAACACCGGACGAACCAATCAAGACAATGGTTTTTCCTTTGCTCAAGTAAGGTTTCAGCACCTCGAGCGTTGAAGTTTGAAATTTGCTGATCGCATAAATTGGCACATTGGGACAGGCTTCCTCGAGTTGCCTGACAAAACTTGGCACGTCGGGGCAGGTATCGGCTTTGCTTAGAATCAGGATTGGTGTCGCACCACTGCTTTTGGCGGCAATCACATAACGTTCGGCGCGGCGCAAATTAAAATCGTTGTCAAGCGCCATGACGATAAACACGTAATCGAGGTTGGCGGCGAACTTCGATGGAAGGTGTGGGGACAGAAGGGCGACCGCTTCTTCAATAGAGGCGGCCGCCCGAAGCTTCGCTACGAGCTCCGACGTGAGGGTCATTGCGGTTGCCGGCGCAACTGT
>JANLWR010000559.1:0-12296 GCA_031364625.1 Deinococcales bacterium
TCAAACATTTTCCAGTTTTGCTCGAGAAATAAACTCGAGCCTTGCAGACTGTTGTCTCAAAGAGAGTTGAAAATCCATGCCAATGACCATTGAATTCAGTCCCACCCAACAAAGCGCCTTAGACCTGATCCAACTCGAGCGGGCGCTTCAACATCAGGACAGTTTGCTGTCACTTTCACATGAAAAAAATCTTGTTGTCGCCAAACAAATCGCGGGTTTGTTGCTCGAGAAAAAACGTCCGATATTGATGTTTGGTATGGGCGCTTCGCATTATGCCAATCGGGTTGCCGAGAGCGTGTACCGCTCACATGGATTTCAAGCTTTTGCCGTGCCGCTCTCGGAGGCTTTGTACTCGGCAATTCCTGAAAGCGACTGTGTGCAATTGATTGTCTCGCAAAGTGGTGAATCTGGCGAGGCGATCCGTTACCTCGAACGCGCTGGTTCAAACGCTTTTGGTTTGACCATGAACTCCCAAAGCACCCTGGCTCGAGCCGTACCAAGTTTGATTGGTGTTGGTGGGGTCGAGCGCGGTTTTGCGGCGACGCGCAGTTTGATGGTGACACTGGTTTTGCACGGCTGTATTTTAGAGGCTTTGGGCTTCGAGCAAACCGCGCTTCGTGATTTGCTTGCCAGTCCAAAACCCATCGATCACTCGAGCCTTCAGTTGGCGCTCGAGACCCTCAGCGCCGCCAAGCAATTGGTCTTCAGTGGTCGCGCCGAGTTGCAAGGCATTGCCGAAGTCAGCGCCTTGCACACCGCCGAACTGGCTCGGATTCCCAGTTTGGCGCTCGAGGGTGGACAATTTCGTCACGGACCGCTCGAGTTGCTCGAGCCTGGGCTTGGTGTGGTCTTGTTGCGGGCGGGCGGTGAAAGCGCCGAACTGACCGAATCCTTGGTGAAGACGTGTCTGGCGGCTGGAGTGAAACCAATTTTGATTGACCCCAGTGGCAGCCCCGAAATTGCTGGGGCGGTTCAATTGCGTTTTCCGGCTTTGCAAGGTTTGGCTGCCGCTGTCGCGGTGTTACCGACCTTACAAGAATTGCTGTTAAAATTTGCCGCCAAACGCGTCGAATTCGTTGGGCAACCAAGGCGCTCGAGCAAGATCACGGGTGAGCGTTGATGACCGAGATTTTTGTCGTTGGTAACGTTAATTTGGATTTAATCATGGGTTCGCAAAAACCCTGGCCCACCGTCGGTACGGAAGTGATCCTGCCGCACCTGGAATGGCGACCCGGCGGCGCGGCTGGCAATGCGGCGCTGGCATTAAAAGCCCTTGATGCTTCGTTTCAATTGATTGCCGCCAGTGGTCAAGATGCGCTCGGCGTGTGGTTGCAAGATTCGTTTAAAGACATTCCAGGAAAAATCTGGTCGTTTGACACCAACACCGCCCTAACCGTTGGGATTGTTCATCCCGACAATGAGCGCACGTTTTTTTCGCACCTTGGACACCTCGAGGCTTTCAAGTTAGAGCACGTCCTGTCTTGCCTCGAGACTGCCAAACCTGGCGACGTGCTTTTGCTGCTGGGCGTGTTTGTGATGCCTCAGTTGCGTGCTCGGTTTCTCGAGTTGCTGATCGAAGCCCGAAGGCGCTCTATGGTCATTGTGCTCGACACAGGCTGGGCAACCGAGGGCTGGGTGCTCTGTCAAGACGAAGCCAATGCTTGGTTGCCGTACTGCGATCATCTGTTAATCAACGAAATCGAAGCCTTCAACTGGGGCGCTCAAATCGATTTTGAAACCTCCTGCGCAGCCTTACAACAAAAAATGCCAGCAAACGCGGTCTTGGTCGTCAAGCAAGGCTCGAGCGGCGCGAGTTGGTTTCAAGCCGATTCGTTCGGGCATTGTCCCGCCCCAAAAGTGGAAGTGGTGGACACCATCGGCGCTGGCGATACCTTCAACGCGGGTTATTTGTCCAAGTTGGTGCTTGGCGAACCGCTGGAAACTTGCGTCCAAACAGGGATTGCCACCGCATCGCTCGCCGTGTCCACCTTTCCACGCGTTTACACAGTCGCCGAAGCCCAAGCGCAACAAACCGCGCAACTCGAGCTTAAAGACTGATTGTTGAAAGCTTCAAATTTTGCCCAAGTTCAGAATATTGATTTTGAACTTGGGTTTTTGGCGACCTAAAAACGTGTGGTTTTGCCATAAATTTAAAAAGGCGCGGGACTATACTCGAGGTACAACCCCCTATTGTTTTTGACAAGAAGGGTTGTGTCCACACAATTCAATTTATCTTTATGTTTTCCAATTTTCTGATCGTTGCCTTTTATCTAGTGGCAGTTATCCTCGCGGATATGCCCTCAGCTATCCTCTTCGCGGGACTTGATACATTCAAGAACCTCGTAGCATCTGGGGTCACACTCGAGACTGCTTTACCGCTAGTGGCACGGATGGTCTGCGTCGCTGCAACGGGGCACATCGCCTTGTTCTGTATCGCAGGTCTCCAGACCAAATTTCTGCTCCTCGCAGAAGTGCCAAGCTTAGTCACATTCTGTGTGATTATTTGTGCACAACCCTTGGTACAATTGTTTTTACGGGTCACTCCTGTACAAAGCTTTCTTGGGTTTGGTCTAAGCTGGGTCAATAACCCTGCTGCTCGTGATCCCTACCTGTGGGCTGCTATATCCATGATGTTGTTAGGACTTGTTCTGACAACTCTGGTGCTTCAAAAGTATTCTACTTAACTCTTAAGTAGTTTACTTCAGCTAAGAAATCCATCCAGATTTCTTAGCTTTTTTTTCGCACCCTCAAGCCCTTTTCAAAACTCGAGCTTCCAAAACCCGTTTCAACACAGTTTTTGACTTTACGTTTTTTCACCATAGTTTTTTTGTGCGTTTTTACCATTTCATTTCGCACGCCTGCTGTTGACTAGACAAGTCTCAGAGTTTCTCTTTGATAAGCACCTTGAAAATTTAAGGATTAACCGCACTTATCTTTTTGGTGCTCGAGATTGATGCTCGAGACTTTTCTATCGTTTATCAGTTTTTTACTTATGCGTCGATTACTCAACTCAATCGTAGTCCTTCTTGCCTTAATGGTAGGTTGGATTACGCGTACACTGGTTTGGTCTACTTTCGGTGAACCCACAATCTTGTGGATTCTCTCCGACTTTGACCAAACTCTCTATTCCACCGAAGAAGCTCGCGCTGCATACTATGCACGCGAGTACGCCTCACTCGGAACATCCGTAGCAGACTTGCCTTCAGGTCAAGCCGCCGATGTTCCACCAAGCCATGAATACGCGCTTTATCGAGGTTGGGAACTCGATGAAGCCGCGTTTGCAGAGTATATTGCTGTCCGTAAGGATGCAAAACTCTGTGACGGGGCGTACTGGTTTGCCCTGTCCACTGTCGCCTCGGGACGAAAAATTGCAATCGTGAGTTCTGGCTATCAAGCCCGAATTCTAGATTTGTTAGACCGTGATGGTTTAACGAATCTTTTCCAATTTGTCGTTTCAGTCGATGACCTCGAGGCTGGCTACGTGGATGCAAAACCACGTGCCAACCTCTATAACCTAGGCATCGCACGTGCCAAGGTCGAAGCCATCCGTGCGATAGCCATTGAAGACAGCCCAACTGGGTTGAAAGGTGCGTTGGCATCTGGTCTCAATGTCTTATTTGTACCATCGTCATCGCGTCCGCTGCCAAGCGTTCCCGATGGACTCGAGGTAACTGCCTTAAAGTCGTTGCGTGAAGCACGACTAGGTTAATTCTTGGTGCTGAGGAACGATTTGACTTTTGTCATTTCGTTCCTCTTTTTTGATGCCCCAACCAACGATTCAACCCGCTTTTTAAAAGGCTCGAGAATCGCTTGCTTCCTAAAAAATTGTACTGGGTAGTGTCAGCGTTAAAAACCATACAAAACCCACTTCAATGCTTGGTATGCTCGAGTTCATGCTTAAACCCGAATTGCCACCGTCTTGGATTAACAACGCCGTGTTTTACCAAATCTTTCCAGATCGTTTCGCCAAATCGGCACGGCTTCAAAACGTTTCGCACCTCGAGCCTTGGGACAGCCTGCCCACACCTCATGGGTACAAGGGCGGCGATTTGTACGGGGTGGCGGAACAGATTCCGTACTTGCTCGCGCTCGGAATCAATGCCATTTACCTCTGCCCTATTTTTCGCAGCGCCAGCAACCACCGCTATCACACGCACGATTATTTTTGTATCGACGAGATGCTGGGCGGTCAGGCGGCGTTCGATTTTTTACTGAAAACCGCGCACGCCCACGGCATTAAAATTGTGCTCGATGGCGTGTTTAACCATGCTTCACGCGGTTTTTTTCAATTTCACGATTTGCTCGAGAATGGTGCGCAAAGTCCGTTTAAGGACTGGTTTACAGTGTACAATCATCCGCTAAACGCTTACGACGGCACGCCAAATTACTTGTGCTGGTACGACAATCCGGCGTTACCAAAGTTCAATACGGCAAACCCCGAAGTCCGCGAGTTCATCATGCGGGTTGGGGAACACTGGTTGCGTTTGGGCATCGACGGTTGGCGCTTGGATGTCCCAGACGAAATTGATGACGATTCGTTCTGGCAAGAATTTCGTTTGCGCTGCAAAAAAATCAACCCCGAGGCGTACATTGTCGGAGAAATTTGGGGCGATGCGCAACGTTGGCTGGCTGGCGATCAATTCGATGCGGTCATGAATTACCCCTTCACCCGAATTGCGCTGGGTTTTTGTGGCGCGAACAGCTTGCGCTCCGAAGTCATTGCCAACACTGGTTTATACGCTGACATTGTGGCACTCGACGCCCCCAAAGCCGCAGCCCTAGCCGATGAATTGCTGGCGCGTCACCCACTACACACCAGTTTGGCGCAACTCAATTTAATGGGCAGCCACGACACGCCGCGAATGCTCAGTACACTCGGTTCGCTCAAAGCTGCCAAACTGACGGTCTTGCTGCAAATGACTTTCCCTGGCACACCCTGCGTGTATTACGGTGACGAAATTGGTTTGACCGGCACTCGAGAACCCAGTTGTCGCGGCACAATTCCTTGGGACAACTTTGAACTTTGGAACGCTGATTTACTGTCTTGGTTTAAGCATTGTATTGCCTTGCGTCACGCGCAACCAGCTTTGCAACGTGGCACGTACCAACTTGTTCTCGCCCAAGGGCAAGTGTTCGCGTTTGAACGTATTCTCGAGCAAGATCGAATCTTGGTGGTTTTGAATGCTGGCAGCAACGATGTTGATTTTGATTTGCAAGGCACATGGTTTGATCTGATCAACAACAAAACCATTTCTGGCACGGTTGTTGTGCCTGCAACTCGAGGCTTGGTCTTCAGAGCTTAAGTTTAACAACCCGAGTTGGCTTTTAAACCGCACTGAAAATGTGCGGTTTTACCATTTTTAGAACATCTAAAAATTACACTTTACTTGATTGCCATGACACTTTTGTTTTGTGGTTCACTCGAGCCTTCATGCGCACAGTTTTCTATTTTTTTGGGGTGATTTATGAACGAAGTTCAGGGCAAGGAAATCTTGTTCACGTTATTTATCACCCCAACAGGTTATCGCCTCGAGTTTGCACTCACCACCAACAATCTTGAAACATTTGACCTCGAGACCGCACTTTTTCTGGCTCGAGATATCATCGAAACCACACTGGATGAGGGTTAAACAGGGTTGAGCTTAGACCTTAAAACTCGAGAGGCGAGGAGCAGTTGGAATAGATTCCAATTGCTCTTTTTTTGAGCAACACGATTGAATTTGAAAGTGCGGTTTTGCCTCTAACGTTGTTCAAAAAGGATTAATCTTTGATTGGTCGCAACTTGGTTTTACCAGTATTGTTTCCATTTTTAACTCTTTCATCTTTATTTTTTATGTCTTATGCTGCCACAAAATCTGAAATGGAAGTCCTTTTCTAAAGGGCATCCCATGTCCGAGAAAGCACTTAAGGACTTATTCGATAAGTCCAAACATGACGATAAGATTTTACCTGGCGTAAAATACGCCAACACCAATAGTCTGAAAATGACATTGGTGACTTATCGGAAACGGCAAATGTTATTCTCTTCCGAAGAGGACGCTTTGGCTGTTGTGTTTTCGATGATCGAGGGACGTTTTAGCATCCCGTAAATCATCCTCGAGCGATTTGGGATTTATTCCAAGTCGCTCTTTTTGTGCCTTATGAAATCTCGAGCTTGCGCTGAACGGTTTTGGCGGCTCGAGGGTGTTGGTTTAATTTGCAGTCTGTTAGGTTTTACCGTCTTGGTAAGGCTCGAGAATCATAAAATTATTTTAGTTCCAACATTGGTTTTGCCAGTTTTGTTGCTCGCGTGCCACCGCGTAATTTGTGGTCTATCCATTTTATTTTATGAAACCAGCACTAGACTCATTTGACCACATCGAATTCGGTTCTCTATCGGGTTCAGGAGTTTCGTTCGAGGATGTGCAATCCTTGGCAGATTCCGCCCGGTCCGAACGACTCCCAGATGTGCAATGGAATAAGGAACACGGATGTTTCCGCATTCAGTTCCAAGATACGTTAATTTTTATCTGCGGTAGTTCCCAAACTGCCTGGAAAATAATTAACTTAATCATTCTCGATATGATCTAAGCATTTCTGGATGATTTGATGTACAGGGCAGTTTGGATTTATTCCAACTGCTCTTTTTTTATGACCAAACTATGATTCACAATGCCGTGCAAAAATGCTTGAGGTTGCGGCTTCACGACAAGTGAAAAACTCGAGTCTTCGCGTTTGACAAACTCAAAATCATCTTCAAGCAATTCACTCGAGGTGCCAAAACGACACGTTCGATTGGAAATCCAAACGTGTCGTTTGTTGTTGGAGCAACGCATTTATTGCAACTCAAAAACCATTAAATCTGAGGCGAAAGCTTTCATGTTCTGAACAGACTTGATGTTGATTCGGACCGCCGTGGTGTTTGCGCCAGTCATAAAACGCAAGCCAACCAAACTTGGGCTGGTGCTCGAGGTGCAGGTGTCGGTATAATTGTTTTTCGGGTCGTCGTTGTTAAAACCGCTGGCTTGAAGGCACAAAAGACCACCAGCTTTTTCCGTGTTTATTTTTGCCAAGACGCTGTAGGTTGTGTTTGGTTGTAAGCCCAGAACATCTTGCTGAATCTGGCTCGAGCCTATGGTTTGATCTCCTGGTAGTTCCAACGTTGTATCCTTCAAACTTGGCTTGCCCAGGACATCCCAGTCTTTAAGATTGTCTAAAAATTGAGGGTTTTTGAGTAGGTTCTGTGGCGCATTGCGAAACGTCCAATTTGGCAGGTTGTACAAGAGTAATTCGGCGTCAACAACACCGTTGCCGTGACCCCAGCGACGTTCAGATTCGGGTTTGGGTAAGTAATACTTGTTCCAAATGTGGTTAGAATCCATGCTTTGGTTGAGGTAATCGGCAAGATGTTTACGGCTGTCGTCTTGCGGCAATTCGCCCAAAGCCAGTGCCAAAATACCGGTCATCAACGGCGTGGAAAATGATGTTCCGCTGACTTTGGCGGTTTGGTTGTCTGGGTACAGGGTTGTTAAATCTTCGCCTGGAAGGTACGTGAAAACACCATCGCCGCTGGCGCTGAAACTCGAGATGGCATAATCGGTTTTCATGCTGCCAACGCCAAACACAAAGCCTTTGGTCGGGTACGACGGAGCCAAACTGTAACTCAGTCGGGCGGGGTAAGTACCGTGGTCCACAAGACCTGTGTTGCCAGCCGCCGCGACCGTGTAAATACCAAGGCTCGAGGTCGCTCCGATCAGGGCGTGAAGGGTGTAATCTGGCTCGAGCGAACCGCCAGAAATGTTGATGATGTCGGCATTCATTGAGACCGCGTAAGCGATGGCTTGGTACAAATCTTCGGTGTTGCTCGAGCCGTCGGGTTTAAAAACCCGAATTGGTAAAATGGTGGCTCGAGGTGCCATCTGCAAGATCAATCCTGCCACCGCCGTTCCGTGTCCGTAGCCGCTTGGGGTTGTGTTTGAGGGTTGGTCTTGTGGAATGTTGTCTTTGTCTACAAAGTCCCGCCACTCTTCTGAGGGCGCGAGACGCTTGTGTAAAGCTGGGTGATTGAGGTCGAGTCCTGTGTCAATCAGGGCAATTTTGATCCCTTCACCAAATTTTTTGGCGGCGGCGTGGGCTTGCCCAATTCCGAGCAAGTCAAAGGCTGCCCGGTTCTCTTGGGGCAATTTTGGAATGGTGGCGCTGGTATCGCCGCTGACCCAAGAATTCCAACCAGAAACCCAGGAGTTCCAACCGCTGGATGACACCTGCGCGCCACTGACCCAGGAATTCCAACCGCCGATTGTGGCATTTTGGGAAGTGATGCTTTCCGGTTGTTGTAAATTGAGGGTGTCGCCAACGCTGATCACGGCTGTGTCATTCGGCTGTACTGATTTTGAGGTTTCTATGATAGCCATATTTAATTCTGGGCTAAAAATAATAACCTTACCACCATAAAGTTGTTTTAATATTGTTTTGTTATCATATTCTGTCAATCTTATTGAAACAAATTTTGTGGCTGGCTGAGGTAGTGGCGTGTTACAAGCAGCGATACCTATTGGTAAAATGAGAATTAATATTAAACGTCGTATAGATTTAAATAAAGACAAAAAATTCATATTGCCACCGTACTTCTGAAGCTTATTAAGTAATAACGGAGCGTTTAAAATCTTTATTTTCATATCGCAATCCCTCCACCTTGACTCAGGAGTAGCTTTGAATTTTGTATCATCAAAAAATTCGCGCTCAAAAGTGATTTGATCAATCCCGATGCAGCTCGTTTTTTGCTGATACACCCATAAAAATCGGATCAGAGATTGTACATGAATTGGTCAAAATTGCCCAGTGTTGAACTACAATCTCAAAGGGGTAAGGCGTTGAATTGATTTTTAGCCACGCTTAAAAGTTCCAATGGTTGCCAGAGTGAACTCTGGCAACCATCACATTAAGTTAGAATTTCGGATTAACGAATGAATTCAATTGCACCAACTTTAAGTTGCCCACGACGCGTACCCGAGGCTGGCATCACACCATCGGTGACTTCGATGTAGAGAACACCCGCGTTGATGGTTTGGGTCATTGTGCGAAGGCTGTTTGCGGTGCAATAACTGGCTGTGGCGAAGGCTTTCAGTGGCAGAACATAGGTTTTCAATTCGGGTTTAACATCGACAAACAAAATCGGGTAGCAACCATTGTTGATAATGCTTTCTTCATTTCCAGCAATTCGGACAAACACCTGGTTGGCTTGACTTGCCGCAATTTGCAGGCGCAAAGCGCTAAATCCTTGAACATTGACGGTTCTTCTGTCGGGGGCTGCTAAAAAGCTCAATCCTGCACCGCCCCAACTGCTGCCATTTTGTTTTGAGAGTGTGTAATCGGCGACAACCAAACCGTTGTTGGTGGTCACATTCTGGACTTGTGAATCGCCTGGGCGTTCGCTGTACTGGACTTTGTTGATTGAACCGCCTTGCAGGCTGAGCACGGCACTGTCACCAAAACGGGCGAATTCAAAGGTTGACTGGTTGCTGGGCGCAGACATGGCTGAGGATTCGCTGTTGCTCGAGGAGGAGGAGGTGCTGGTTGAGCTGATGTTCAGGTCATCGATCAGCAAGTAACCAACGGCTTCATCGAATCCTTTGCTGCCCGGTTGGTTGACCACGACTGCCATTGATCGCAGTGGCATGACCATATTGGAGTTGCCACTGCGCGAGGTGGGGGCGTCGTTTAAATCGACCCGAATGTTCTGCCAATCATTTTTAACGCTTGGCAACTGATATGCAAAATTATTTCCTTTGGCATCGGTCACCTCGAGTGACAGTACGGCGTTGCCATCCAGTGGTTTGAGATCTTCGTTGCGGTACGTGCCGTTGGAACGGAATTTAACCACCGAATTGTTGAGTTTAAGTTTGGCGCTGATGGTGGGCAAGACATTCATTTTTGATTTTTGTTCGCTCGAGAAGTCCACGACGGCGTCGGCGTGGCGGTCACAACCGTTTTTGCGATTGATCTTTGGGAAGCTTCCGCTGCACAACAGCAATCCGTAATTGAGCGATAAGGCTTTGCCAGATGCGCCGTCAAAGCTTTGACCTGTTATTGACAAGCCAACTTCTCCGGGTCCGTCGAAGTATTTGCCTTTGCGTTGCACGTCACCAATTTCGGTGCGCCATTGGTCTTGCAGGGCGCTGGTCTCGAGTTGATCAAAAGATTCTGAAAACACCGTGACTGGCACTGAAACGCTCGTTGAGGCGGGCGTTGAGGTCACGGTGGCGCTAGGCGACATTTCGCTGCTGGTGCTCGAGGGGGCTGCCGTGTTCGGGGCGCAGGATGCGAACAAGGTGGTTAAGCTGAGTGCGGACGCGCATAAAAATAATTTCATAATTTCTCTCCTCGAAGATTTCTCAAGACTTTTATTGGCTTGGAATCTTGATTCAAGATATAAGGGTTTTGAACGTATTTAGGGGAAAACCACACAAAATCAAAGCTCAAGCCGCACAATCACCAGGTTGCGGCTTAAGCTTCTGGAATTTGAGTTTTCTTTAAACCGTTAATGACAACTTTCAAAAGCGGTCTGAACCATTTTTCGGCTGCCTGTTCTGGTGAGACGCTGCCGTACAAAAACGAGGTCAGCATGGTTTGATAAATGTTAAAAATCACTCGAGCGACGTCGGTGGCAGAAACGCCAGAATCAAATACGTCGCGTTGTTGTGCCAGCAGGACGAGTTTTTTAAAACCCAGAATATAATCACGAATGATTTCAAAAGTCTGAAGCTTTTTTTCTTCGTGATCTAGCGCATAAAATGCCGAAAAGTACTGACGCGCCAATTTGCGGTCTTGGGCGTAAAAACCCAAGAATCCTTTGACCACTTTAACCACGGCATCTTCAAACTCGAGGTTTTCAACGCTTTGAAAACCATGTTTCACCAAGCTTTCAAACGCGGTGTTGTACAACGTTAGCAATAAATCGTTCTTGTCTTGAAAATGTTTTTTTAAACTTGCCAGATTTTCACCTGCGGCAATCGCAATGTCCTCGAGCGACACCTGCCCAAAGCCTTTTGAACGCCATAAATTCCAGGCTTTTGAACGAACCCCCATCATGTTCAATTCTGGGGCATCCACAGTCGTTTTGGATGGTTTTAAAGACTGAGACGGCATGAACTGCATTCTAGCTCAAATATTGTGCTTTTGGGTTTAGCTCCAGCTTTCAAAGGTTGCCCTGAGAAACTGAACCCTCCGCACGGCTTGCGTATGTGAAAGGGCAACAAAAGGTTGCAAATTGTGGTTTTTGAGGTGTTGTGCGGTTAAAACTTACTTGTTTGGCGTCTCGAGCACCATAAAATCATCGACATACGTTTCGGGAAATACCGTGTTGGCGGGTTGAAAACGACCATCGTAACTGATATAAAAGCTCACGCCTGTACGGTTGGCGTCTGTGGCGAAGCGAACGGCAAGCAGACGGTAAGTTTGGCTTTTTTCACATTGATACGATGAGTTAGCGACCACTGGTGTAAGCGTAAAATCGTAGGCAGCGAGACAAATACTTGCGTTGGGGATGTTTGATTTAAACCAACCAAGCAGCGTGTAGACGGTGTTGGGTTTAAGCCCAACCACTTTCCCTTCGACAAATTGGCTGGCGGTTGCCGAAAACTTGACGGCATAAACGCCAGTTCTGGCGTTGATTTGCACAAAATCAGCATCTTTTAAAGCCCATTTGCTGGCATCTGCGGTTTCAAAACCCGGGTCTGAAACCAGGTTGCCTTGGCTAACGCTTGGGGGGAACGTCCAAGCCGGTAAATTTAAAATCATGCGTTGTACATCGAGCACACCTTTACCGTACAACCATTGCGTGTTGGACGGTGCATCTTTGTAAAACCGTTCATAAATGCGGGTATCCTCGAGCGCATCCTGAAAAACCCGCCCAATTTTTGAGCGATCTGTTTTGTTGGGTAATTCTGAAGCCGCCAGCGCAAACGCGCCTGACACCATTGGTGCGGCAAAGGAAGTGCCTGTGGCATACGCCATTTTGCCATTGGGATAAAAGCTGTAAATTTGCTCCCCTGGGGCGAAGGCAATCAGACCGTCACCTTTGGCAGTAAAGCTCGAGAGTTTGTCAAATTTATCAATGCTGCCAATGCCAAAGGTCGAACCTGCCACGCTGGTCGTGGCATCATCAACATTTGATAATCTGGCTGGGTAATCTGCATTGTCAATTTTACCGTTGTTGCCCGCAGCAGCAATCACATAGACGCCTTTGGATTTGGCGTAGGTCAGTTCGCTCGAGAGTGCCAGGTCGGAAATGTTTGATCCCAGTGATAGGTTAATGA
>JANLWR010000596.1:0-1910 GCA_031364625.1 Deinococcales bacterium
AATACTTTTGCCACAAGCCTCCGCTAGAATAAACCCATGAGCGTCCAGACCAGCAAACTCCCTCCTCGAGCTTCACAGGCAGCTCGAGTGTGGCAATTGCCAATAACGGCGTTGCGTTGGTTGTTCAAACCTTTCTCGAGGTCGTTTCCAATGGCGTTACTCGAGGTTTTATTTACGGCTTTGGCGTTGCAATCGCTGGCATTGTGGTTGACCAGGTTTTACGCGCCACCCATTCCAGAGCTGCTGGCTTGGTTTGCCGAGCACAGCTTGTGGGTGCTGGCTGTTCTGCGGCTCGAGCGTTTTAAAGCCGATGTTTGGTGGCGTGCCATCCGAATTCCGTTGTTTGGGGCGCTGGCTGGGGGCTTGTTTGGTTTGCTGGGTCATGAAATCACACCGCTGTTAAAACCAACGCGAGCTTTTTTTGAGTTTCAGGCGTTAACCGCACCAGATTTATCCAAAGCGGGTTTGGAATTGCTGGCGCTGAACACCAGTTTGCGTTTTGTTTTTGCGTATGCCCTACGGGCAACTTGGCTCGAGGGACGGCAGTATTTGCGTTGGCGTTTAACGGCACTTACGCTGGCGGCGGGCGTCTTTGCCAGCGCCATGATTACCGTGATTCCTGGTTTGATCGATCTTATCCGCAACCCAAGTCAGGCTGCCTCTGGTACAGCACTGACCGAGGCTCGAGAGTTGGCGTTGTCGTTTCAACCCTTTGGCTTGGTCAACACGGGCAATCAACAATTGCAGAACGTACTCGATTACCTCGAGCGCGATGCGAACAAAATGCGGCTGATCGCGCTCGAAGGCGAAATCGAAACGCACCGCCGTCCAGCCAATCGCATTTCTTTGATCCTCAGCGCCGATGGGCGGGTGATCGCCTCAAGCCGCCGTGAACGTTTTGCGATAGGGGCATGGATGACTGACCCAAACACCGAAGCGTGGAATGAAATCCGTGCTTTTAACGCCACCGGACGTTGCCGCGCCATCAATGTCGGTTCGGAAATGCTTTCGGGTTGCCCAGTGCAGCAAGACAGTGGGGGTTTTGACACCACTGTGCTGATTGCAGCCATCGTGCGCCCGATTGACACCTCGAGCGTTTCGTTTGCTGACGTTGCCGCGAAAATCACCCACGATTTTACACGGGTTCTCGATACGCTCTCGCAAGGTTTGCTGCCATTTTTTTTAAGCCTTGGGCTTATCGGTTATCTTGCCGCAAGGCGTTTGACCACACCACTCGAGCGACTGCTGGCTGGTTCTAAGGCGCTTGAGGCTGGTCAGTTGAACGTGCGTGTGCCGCTCGAGTCTCAAGATGAAGTCGCACGGTTAAGTGAGGGATTTAACGCGATGGCGAGCAAACTCGAGCAGAATGTTTCTGAACTCGAGCGTGAAAAATTGACGGTTGAGACTTTATTAAAGGCAAACCGCGCCCTGACCGCAAGCGCCAGCCACGAGCTGCGCACGCCGCTCGCCGTCATGCGGGCGCACCTCGAGAGCGCTGAAATGCGCAACGAAAGTTTGTCGAGCGAACAAACCAAAGTCTTGCAAAACGAGGTTTTGCGCCTAGAAGGCTTGGTCGAGGATTTGTTTGCGCTCTCACGTGCCGAACTCGGGCAGCTTGAAACCAAACTCGAGAGTGTCAATGTCTTTGAAAGTGTGACGCGCAGTGTCAAGGCGCTCGAGCCGATGGCGCGGCAGGGGCAGATTATTTTGATCAACGCCGTGCCAGAAAATTTGCCGAACGTCAAAGCCGATCAAAAACGCTTAAGCCAAGTCTTGATGAATTTACTGCAAAACGCCCTGCGCTACACGCCCGAAGGTGGACTGGTGAAACTCGAGGCAAAGCTTGTCAGGCGCGAAATCTGGTTTACCATCGAGGACACCGGCATTGGCATCAGCGAGGAAGAACTCGA
>JANLWR010000617.1:0-12886 GCA_031364625.1 Deinococcales bacterium
CAACCTGAAACCCGTCTCGAGCGCCTGGGCAAAACCCGATGTTGCAAGGGTTTTGGTATTTTCAGTTGCCGCCTCGAGTGGTAAAACATTCAAACTCGAGAGCAACAACGCCTCGTCCCAAACCTCGGACGTTAGGCTTTCACACATGCCTTCGATCAACGCTTGGCGCTCTGGGACTTCGCCCGTCAACGCTGCCAAATGCAGCGGCAACGACCAGCCTTGGGTTTTCTCCCAGGCGGTAAGGGCTAGTGTTTCGTCTTGAAATAGAGCATTCGCCTCAGCTTTGGTAAACGCCATTTGCGCACTGGTCAAATGCACCAATCGCCCTTCTGCCATCAAACGCGGAATTTCGGGTTCGGAGAGCTTGCCGCGACTCGAGAGGATCACCAAGCCTTGAGTTCCTTTTAAAAGCGGTGTCAGGCGTTCAGAACCCTCCAAATCCTCCAAGATCACCAGCGTCGGAACTGCCCAAACATTTTCGAGCACCACACTCCAAGGGGCATTGGCGGGCAACTCGAGCGCCCGAGCCAAAACGGGACGCGGGTCTTCGCCCAGCAATGAAATCCAAACCACCCGCCAAGCATCCGCCTCGAGCTTGCCCGCCCATTGGCTGGTCAGTACACTCTTGCCGTAACCATACGGCGCTTCCAGCCAGATCACATACCCCGCCTCTTCGGGCAGCATTCGTAGCAAGCGTGGACGCTCGAGGAAGAGATTGCTGGCTTTGGGGCGCAAACCGATCATGCACAATTCTAGCAATTAAGTTTGGATTAAGTGCGTTTTGCTAGAATGGCTCAAGGCAAAGGAGAGCCAAATGAAACCAGGATTTTTGACGATGCTTTTGATCGTTCCAGTCATGTTATTCAGCGCTTGCGGCAGTTCCGCCCCAAGTGTTTCTCAGGTCAGCGTGACGGGCGCGGACATCAAAATTGGCGACCCTGCTGTGACGTTTCAAGCCGTGGCAAAAGATTCGAGTGGGGCAGCGCTGACAGGTAAAACCTTCACCTGGAACTCGAGTAACCCCGACGTTGCCACTGTGGACTTGAACGGTCTGGTCACAGCCAAACACGTTGGTATTACCAAAATCACCGCCACCACCGACGGTATCACGGGCGAAATCTCGAGCTTTAGGGTTTACGGGCTTGAAGCCATTGGCGGTGTGGCACGCTACTCGGACACCCCCAACTTGTATTTCGGCTTGTACTACCGCGTTTTGTTGCCAGGAACGGCAGCGACACCCGCAGGAACGATCAGCATTTCGGGTCCACCAGGCTGGAATGCCGATGCCGCTTTGGCTGTCCCGTTTACGGCAACCGCCCAAGCTGGAACAAGTACCGTGCCCAATGTGGTGGTCGAGGGCGGCACATACTTTGCCACAACAACACTGGCTGGTCAAACCTTCACAAGTGGTTTTGACATTAACAGATTCAACGTACTCAACTTTCCAAGCAACATCAATTTAAGCAATATCAGCTCCTCGAGTGTCACGGTTTCCTGGGCACTGGTGACGGGTGCGGATCGGTACTTGGTGGGGCTAACGCCGAGTGCTTTGGGTGGAAACAAATCCGTTTTAAAATCGCAACCGTTGACGGCAACACTGACTGGGACGCCTGCTGTGGATACCAGCAAAACCTATCGGGCGTTCGTGCAGGCATCAAACTTAAATTTCGATTTGCTTCCCGCTCAATTCAACAGCGCTTTGCAATACGTGCCAGTCACGTTCTAAGCATTTTTTGAAACTCGAGAGACTGTGGGTAGTCTCTCGAGCTTTTGAGTTTCAAATCTTCAAAACCAGAATCTCGAGTGCTTCATTCAAAATTGGACACTCGAGATTCAAGTTGTTAGGCTAAACCCATGACCCAAACCAATCTGTCTCTCGAGGCTGCATGAAACTTCAAACCCTTAAACCCGTGGCGTTTCTGGGTTCGGAGGCCACCGCGACCATTCACAAGCTTTATCAACTCGAGCAGCGTTTTTTACCGCTCGAAGTGCCGCCGCATAGCAAGTTGAATCGGGTGATTGCGGGACTCGAGCCGCTGGGTTTTTTGGGCGCGATAGTGGTGGGCAACCCAAGCACCGAATTGAACGCGCTGGTCGAACGCAAAACCCATAGCGCCGAACGGGCTGGCGCAATCGATGCTGTCATTGTCTCGAGTGGCAGTCTCGGCACGAACACGCTCGAGGATTCGCTGGTCAGCACCCTCGAGACGGTACGTTACCGTGGTGTGGGCGGGCATTGCGTGGTGTTGGGCGGCGGGGCGGTGGCATTTGCTGCCACGCAACTGGCGCGAACGGGTTTTAAAACCATGACTTTTGCCGCGCCAGACCGTCCCGCCGCCGAAAAACTGGCTCGAGCCGTGCCTGCTGGTGTCACAACCAGGGCATTAACCTTTGAAGAACCAAGTTTAGCGGGTGCGCTCGAGCGAGCCGATTTGCTGGTGCATTGCAGCCCCGACGTGCATTTGGATGCGCGGCATTTGCAGCCGTATCACACGCTTCTCGAGGCGCATTCCGAAACCAGTTTGGCAGTTGGTTTGGAACGCGCTGGCGGCAACGTGATCGGCTTTAAGCTGGCAAACGCGCATCATCTGGCGGCACAACTCGAGTTTGTGACCTCAATTAAATTTGATCCTGCCAGTTTGATGTGATTGGCTGTAGGGTGCGCTTCTTGACCATAAAACGCACCTTGCGGGCATGGTCGCCCCGCGCACCGAGAGCACGTGAAAGACGGTGCGCAAGGCGCACCCTACTTTTTTAATCCTCGAGTAACCCTTTTAATTTCGCAAACGGGTTGCTCGAGTCTTGTACGCGGTCTTTGGGAATGTTGGGGCATTCGGACAGTTGTTTTTTTAATGCTGGCGTGTCGGCGGCGAGCACCGCGCACGTGCCGGCTGGGACATTGTTGAGGTTGGTTCCGCAACTGCTGCACAGACCCTTACATTCTGGGCTGTGAACCACCGTCAGCGGCATTTCAAAACTGAATGCCTCTGCAAGAATCGGACCCAGTTGTAAGCTTGGATCACTAAACATGAGGCAGTCTTCGCCATCATCCAGGGTTTGACGGATGGTGACCTTAAATTTGGCGCTGTAACGCAGCAAACTTTCTAACCTGGCTTCGACTGGAACGCGGGTTGGGGTCAAGCACCTCGAGCATTCCATCAGTGCGATGCCTTTGATCCAACCGTGCAAGTAAAACTCGCCCGGTCCGACGTTGTTGACGCTGGCTCGCCACTGGGCGGGTTCGGCAAGGGCAATGGGTGTGATGCTGGGTTCTAAACCGTCGGGGTGTTCGGTGATTAACTCAAGCTGCGCGACCAAACCGCTGCCGCTGACATCGCCACCGTCGCCATGCAAGATGCTGGCAAGATTTAAGCTGGGAAGTTCTATTTGGGTCATACTGTTTTAGTTTAGCGCGAATTGGCTGGGCAAACATCCGCCACTTGCACTATTTAGCCTCGAGAAGTTGCGCTTCCAACTTGGCGGCGGTCATCAGTGCCACGCCCAGAGCGCCAGCATTGCCGCCCAAATTGGAGGTTTTGATGCTGCTGCGCAAGCCCAATCGCTCGAGGTGAGCGCGGGTGGGTTGCACAATCAGATTCTCGAGGTGCGGCAATTCGCCGCGCATCACGATCAGGTCTGGGTCGAGGGTGGCAGCCGCACCCGAGAGTGCCAGCGCCAAGTGTCGTACCACATGTTCAATGGCGGCAACGGCTTTTGAATCCTTGCGCTGGGCAGCTTCGAAGACATCGCGCATCCAGTCCGCACGGGTGATGTCAAAGATGGCGGCTTCGCGCAAGCCCTCGTAAATCGAGAATGCCAGCGCCCCAAATCGCGGGTCGTTGTTCTCGAGCGCTTGCGTGTCGGGCGCGATCAATGCCAGTTCGCCCGCCATGCCGTGCCGTCCACGGTGAAGTTTGCCGTCGACGATCATGCCCGCACCGATGGCAGGTCCGAGCGTCACAAAAATCATGGTGCTCGAATTGACACCATGACCGCATTTGAATTCGCCCCAGGCGGCGGCGTTGGCGTCATTCTCGAGTTGAATTGGTAATTTGGTTTCTTGGGCAAGAATGGTGCAAAGTCTGATGCTTTCAAAACCAAACACCCAAGATTGCCACAACATCCCGTCGGGTTGCACCACGCCAGGAACGCTTAAACCCAGAGCGCGAGCCTTGGGAAAACGTTTGACAAGTGCAACCAACGTTTCGATACGCTCAACCATGCCAAGCCTTGAGAATGCACCGACGCCAAGGTCGTCAAACGTCTCGAGTACCGCGCCGTACAGGTCAAACAACGTGGCGTGAAGGTACTCGCCGCCGAGGTCGATTGCCAGCACCGCGTTCTCTTCTGGAATCAAACGCACCAACCTTGGTCGCCGACCCGTTGCACCGCTGCGTTTGCCATCTTCGACCACCAAACCTCGGGTTTTCAGGTCATCGACGGCGGTGCTGACCGCAGGCAGGCTTAAGCCAGTGCTCAGGGCAATTTCTGGGCGGGTGCTTGAGCCGTGTTCGCGCAATGCCTGGTAAACCCGCAAATGGCTGGGAACTCGAGGTGCTAAGGAGGGAGGGTTGTTGAGTTGTTGGCTTGGGGTAATCATGGCATCCTTTAAAAACTTTTTTGGTTGGGTAAATCAAGTAGAATTCTTGGTTTTTTCCAACTGGTACGCTGATTATAGCGTTTTTGGAGTTTCATTAAAAGTTTGGCTCACAATTTCGGTAAAATTTGTGAAATACAGCCTCAACTGACCGACAATCTCGAGTTTAAAGTCAGTCGAGCAACAAATTGCTTCAAGGAACACCTCGGCACATTAAATAGAATCTCAACGAACCTCACGCCACGCGCCGGAGAACTCCGAAAAAATGCGACTCGAGCCGAACAGCACCTTTGGTTTGAGTACCTGCGATTGTGCCAGCCCAAAATCCGCCGCCAACACAGTGCGGAGATCAAGCCAATCGAGGCTATTATGCTTTCAAGACAAGCGGTTTATTCAAACCCCAAAGTTTAATCGTGAACGTTGATTTCCACGACGTAACTGCTGTTCATGGCGATCACCTGCTGACCCGATTCATCAACCCATTCGCCACACTTGGTTGCGCTAGGGCTATCTTTAAGCTCGAGCATTTGACCATCCATTTGCATGACGGGGTTGTACCACTGACCAATCTGTTCGGCATCGCCTTGCACGTAATGCGCGATCAGGCTGCGCCTGAAGCGGTCTTTGGAGGTGTTCGGGAATGAACCGTGCACAATTGAACCGTTAAAGAACAGCGTGTCGCCTGCCTTCATGTGGATCGGTTTGACTGCTGCGCCTTCAGGCAGTGGCACGGTGGTATCGGTGAATGAAGTGCTGGTGTCGGCTTTCACTGGACAAAGCAAATCCCAATTCTGCGAACCAGCAACCATCTGCATACAACCGTTCTCTTCATCGCAATCGTCAAGCGCCGTCCATGCCGCCAAGCACGTGCCAGGTTGAACCCGCAAATAAAAATTGTCCTGATGCAGTGCCTGCCCTCGAGCGCCTGCGGGTTTGAAGTACAACATGGTTTGCACGGCGTAAGGATCAGTGCCGACAAAAGCCACCAAGATTTCACGAATGCGCGGCTCGAGCAGGTAATCGAGGCTGGCTTGATCGAAGCGGTGCATGTGAATCATTCGTGGATATTTTTTTAAAGGATCATCCGCGCTGGAATTCACGCCAGCATCGTCGTAAGGGTATTTGGATGCCAAACGCATTCGGGTGTAATGCTCGCGGTAAAATGCGACTTCTTGGTCTGAGAACAATTGTGGCACGACCACAAAACCATGCTCGAGAAAATGCTGGTGCTCTGCTGAAGTCAATTGAGACATAAGCTGTCCTTTCCTGAACCGATTCTGTGATTGTACCGCAAGAACGGCTGCTAAACTCGAGACAACTTAAACCAATTGTTTGCCAAGTTCTGCCCTAACAACTATCGGTATAATTTGGAAATCTCTGAAAACATCCTGAATTAACCCAATACCATTTCTTGTCATTAATTGGTAGAACCAGCCTCCTCTTTAGACCATTTCCAGGCATAACGGATAATTAGACAAAGAAGAACGACTTCTACAACAGCGCCAAATACCATGTGTATCCAAGCCACTCCTGCCAAATTAAACAACATATAAGGAATATAAACCGTAGCCACGATTATGTTTGTCCAGCGATTTACTTTAGCTGGCAAGGCGATGGAGAGGAAAATCATTAGAACTGGAATCGCCACCAAGGCGAGCGCTATCAAAAGGAATGCTTGAGTAATTTCAAATACAAATACCTTGCCTGCTAATATATCTTCTAGTGTACTCGGCATATATAAGTGGAAATAATCTACATAGATGTAGAGAAACATGAAACTCGTCCACAATGCTGCCAGTTTGATTCTTGTATTTTCCATATTAACCTCTTGGGGTGTTCTTGAATTGAGTGAGGGACGTAAAATATTGAACCCATGTTTTGCTCGAGTTTGAACTTGAATTTCGTTAGTATCTCCAACCTCCTGACCATGCCACTGGTCTCTCAGAGTTTGAGGCTCGAGTTTCAAGAAGTGATCGGTGAAACTACAAGATTTTGACAAGATTGTTTTGTCAAGACTTCTGGAACTTTTCTTGGAGCAATCTTGGCAATTGCGTTTAAACTGAAAGCCGTGAACCAAAGTCCGCTTGTACTGATTGTCGAAGATGAACCAGACATTGCCGATTTGCTCGAGGCGTACCTGCGCCGCGAACAATTTCGTACCGAACGCGCCAGTGACGGCTCGAGCGCCGTGGCATTGCACCGTGCCGCCCGTCCCGATCTGGTGCTTTTGGACGTAAACCTGCCCGAATTTGATGGTTTTGAAGTGCTGCGAAAAATCCGTGAAACCGCTCAAACGCCCGTGATCATGCTGACCGCCCTCAGCGAGGACTTGGACAAACTGCTCGGACTCAAACTGGGTGCGGACGATTACGTGGTCAAACCGTTCAGCCCGCTCGAGGTGGTGGCAAGGGTCAAAGCCGTCCTGCGCCGGGTGGGTCTGCAAGCCGCCACTCAACCGTTG
The DNA here is from genome assembly GCA_031364625.1 of Deinococcales bacterium. GTDB lineage: Bacteria > Deinococcota > Deinococci > Deinococcales > JAAFIG01 > JANXTZ01. The sequence continues at coordinate 7,059 of JANLWR010000617.1, forward strand.
CGCCTGTCCACCCTCGAGCTAGACCCGCTTGCCGTTCGGGTACGCGTGGCGGGCAACCCACTCGATGTCACCATGACCGAATACCGAATCTTGGAGCACTTCATGCGTCACCCAAACCGTGCGTTCACGCGCACCGAACTGCTCGAAGTGGCGCTGCCCGATTCGGACGCGCTCGAGCGGGTGATTGACACGCACCTTGGAAACCTGCGCAAGAAACTCGAGCTGGCTGGAATGCCCGACGTTATTCAAACCGTGCGGGGCATGGGTTTTCGTTTATGTCTCGAGTGATAACCTGGTGGCGCTCGATTGGCACTGACCTGAGCAAAACCATGCTTGGCTTGGTGTTATTCACGGGATTTTTGGTGTTTGTGGTGAGTGGCTACGCCTGGACGTTGTACCTCGAGCGGGTTCGTCAGTACAGCAACGAAGTGCTTTCGGCACACTTTCAAATCCCGATTGACCAAATTCAAAAAGTGCTGCAACAAGCAGGTGTTCGAGCGAAAAATTCGATGGACTTTGGTGAATTGAAAGACCTACAACATCTTTTGTTTTTCGCCTCGGTGCTATTAATTGCGCTACCAACCCTGCTGGCGTGGTGGGCAGCGCGTCGTTTCGCCCGTCCACTGACCCAACTTTCCCTTGCCGCACACCGCATGACCACGGGGGATTTTTCGGCTCGTGTCGAATTGAACAAAAACCTCGAGCGCCGAGAAGATGAAACGGCGTTGCTCCTCAAAGACTTTAATTCAATGGCGGCATCGCTCGAGCGGCTTGAGGGTGAGAGGCGTTACAGCGTCGCCGCGATTGCCCACGAACTTCGCACGCCCGTCACCGTGCTGCGCGGACGGCTCGAGGGGGTGCGTGACGGCGTGCTTGCCGCCAACCCGCAAGAGTTCGAGAAGTTGATTGGACACGCAGATTTGCTGTCCAAACTGATTGAAGATTTGCAGTTGCTTTCCTTAGCCGAAGCGGGAGAATTGCGCCTCGAGCGTGAGGATTTTGTCATGCAGGAATTACTGAAGCGTCTTTATGCGGATTACTTGGTTAAAGCCAAACAACAACAAATCGATTTACAGTTTCACCTGCCACCTGAAGAGGCTCGAGTCAACGGCGATCAACAACGGCTGTATCAAGTTTTCAGCAACTTGCTGAACAATGCTTTACGCCACACCCCAGCAAACGGCAGCATCAAGGTTCAACTGACGGTTCAGAGCAAAACACTGACGCTCGAGATTCAAGATGATGGTGCGGGATTCACGCCAGAAGCCATGAGCCGCGCCTTTGAACGTTTTTACCGCAGTCCAGACCGAGGGCGACAACGTGGTGGTACGGGCTTGGGACTTGCTATCTCGAGGTCGCTGGTTGAAGCGCACGGTGGGAAGATTGAACTGGTTCAAACGGAAGTTGGAGCATGTGTGCGGGTGACGCTGAATCTGGTTCTGAAAAAGTAGTTTTTGTTGTGATGTAACACTTCCGCCCAAAAGATTGAATGGTTATGTTGTTTGTGGAGAAAAAATAGCGATAATACTCAGGATTCCACCTAAAATTGCAAGAATTACACCTAGAGAGAGCCACCAATAATGCAATCTTGCTTTTGAAAGTTTTGGATATTTAGCTTTGTGTGTTTTATCTGCGGCAGTTTTTAATGTCTTCAGTGGCATGTTGGTGGCGATAAGCTCGTCTAATGCGTCTCTATGGACTCTAGCACGCTCCATATGAAAGTTGAAACGCTCATAGTGCTTCATAGAAAAAGTTGCACCAAAAGCGCCAATGACGATTAACAGCAGAGTGAGGGGTAGATCATATTTGGTAATTGCTCGATCATATGTGATTAAACCAATTATGACACTAGCAATTGCGATGATTGCTGTAATTACGGAAGATCGTTGTGTTTCATGATGTCGCCCTTGGATACAATGTTCTTGGTACATTTTCCAGTAGATATCTATTAGAGATTTGGATTCGTCATTCATTGGAAACGCATCTCCCTTAGCTAGAATTTATAGCTCTTTACAACTTAACTTTTCTATACTTTTATAGTATAAACGTCTCGGATTCTCGAGTAAATGCCCGCCTCAAATTGTAGGTCTCGAGATTCCTCCAAATCCTAGTGGGTATGAATTTCTCAAAACTCGAGACATGCCACCCAATCCTTATTTTCTTGCATCAACAAACCAACCATGCACGAGCCGTAACTCTCGAGCTTTTGCACATTGAAACAACAATACTTGACAAATTCGAGAAATTACGTAAGATTAACGCAAGCGCATACGTAAATATTTCGTCAACCTTGAGCGCGTCACCCTGGCGTACTGGGCAGGATTGGAGGTAGAGTCTTTCGTGTCCACCGTCAAACAACTTGCCGAAAGCCTCGGCGTCTCCAATGCCACGATCTCCCGCGCCCTGAATGGCAAGCCAGGACTGGCAGAGGATTTGCGCTCGAAAATTCTCGAGGAAGCCTCCAGGCTCAATCTGCGCCGCTCGAGTGCCGCACGTTCGCTCTCGACCGCCCAAACCGAACATGTGTGCTTCGCGGTCTATCACCTGCCTGGACCGCTCGCCAGCGACCCGTTTTACAGTGAAATTCTGATGGGCGTCGAACAAGAATTGCGTCAGGCGGGATTGCACACCATGCTCGAGGTGCTTGGCGAAGAGGAAATCAAAGACCCGGCGCGTTGGCGAATCGTGCGGGATCAACGCGTGGACGGCATCATTCTGAATGGTCCTTTTGTGCCCGCATCGTTCATCGTCAAACTTCACACGCTGGGCGTCCCCGTGGTTTTGGTCGATAACTTCTCGAGCCACACGCCCGTGGATGCCGTGGTCTGCGATGATCGCGGCGGCGCTCGAGCCTTGGCGGAGCATGTGCTGAAACTCGGGCATCGTCGTGCGGTGGTGATTGCTGGACCACAAGATTGGTACAGCAATCAAGAACGCTGCGCGGGTTTCGTCGATGCGTTTCTCGGTGCAGGACTCGAGCCGCCACAGATTTTGCACAGCGACGCGACCACCTTCGAGACGGGACAGGCGCTGATGGCGTTGGCGCTGAAAAGCAAACCCACCGCCGTCCTTGCCGTGAATGACGCGATGGCAATGGGGGCAAGTTTTTATGCTCGAGAGATGGGTCTTGGCATTCCCAAAGACCTTTCGATTACCGGTTTTGATGATGTCGAAATGTCCGCACGTTGGGTCACACCGCTGACCACCGTGAGGGTTCAAAAACGCTATTTGGGACGCGCAGCCGCCCGACAATTTTTGGCGCGGCTGGCTGACCCCGAAGCCCCGCAACAACGCATCAACATTGCCACCACTTTAATTGAACGCAGCTCGAGCGGTGCTGTTCCAAACCTCAAAGTGCCAAACCTCAAAGTTCCAAACCTTAAAGCCAAAAAGTAAGTTCGGAGAAGCACCATGACCGATATTGCAAGGCGATTCAACAGCAACCCTGTCATCACGCCCGAACAGGTCGTGCCCAGCATTGAGGGATTTGAGGTGACGTGTGCCTTCAATCCTGGCGCGTTTGAATACCAGGGTCGGATTGGTTTGGTCTTACGGGTTGCCGAGCGTCCAGTACAAAACGAGATTACCGTCAGCACCCCAGTCTTAGACGAACATGGTTCACTTTCGATTCTCGAGTTTCGTCGCGATGACCCAAAACTCGAGACTGGCGACCCGCGAGGTTTTACCTATGACGGGCGCGATTACCTCACAACATTGTCGCACTTGCGGCTCGCCTGGAGCGAAGACGGCGAACACTTTCAGGTCGAACCAGAACCCTGCGGCGTTGGACTGGGCAAGCTCGAAACCTTTGGGCTTGAAGACGCTCGAGTGACCCAAATCGACGGACGTTATTACCTGACCTACACCGCCGTCTCGAGCAATGGCTTTGGCGTTGGAATGCGCAGCACCGTCAACTGGAAAACCTACACGCATCACGGCATGGTGATTCCGCCCGCCAACAAAGACTGTGCGCTGTTTCCCGAAAAAATTGGCGGCTACCATTACATGCTGCACCGACCAACGGGCGGCGGGCTTGGTGGCAACATGATCTGGCTCGCCCGTTCACCCGACCTCGAGCACTGGGGATACCACCAGTGCATCGCCCAACCTCGAGCGAATGGCTGGGACGAAACCCGCATTGGCGCGGGTGCAGCCCCGATTCGCACCGAGGCGGGCTGGCTCGAGGTCTATCACGGCGCGGATCGCAACAACCGTTACTGTTTGGGCGCATTGTTACTTGACCTTCACGACCCGAGCAAAGTGCTTGCCCGCAGCACGCAACCGATCATGGAACCCAGTGCGGACTACGAACGGACAGGTTTTTTTGGCAATGTTGTCTTTAACAACGGCAATGTTGTTCGCAGGGATGAATTGATTCTTTATTACGGCGCAGCCGACAGCGTCACGTGCGGTGCAAGATTCTCGATTCAAGAAATACTCAAGACCCTCTCCTGACCAACCCTTTTACAGCTCGCCCGTGCGGAGAAGATCAAGACTCCGACTCGAGAATTGTCGTCTCAACATATGGAAAGGAGTCTTCAATTGCAGAACAAATCAAGCCATGCTCGAGCCTCAGCTTGCAAGCGTTTAATGACATTCAACATTCAACTCAATTCAGGAGGAACGATATGAACATCAAAAAAAGTCTGGTTTTACTCGCCGCGTTCGGTTGTGTCGGAACGTTGATGGTCACAAGTCTAGCGCAACAAAGTGCCGCCAAAGTCACGGTGGCGTTCGATGCCAACTGGCGAAACGCCCTCGAGCCGCTCATCACCGAGTTCAACACCTCGAGCAAGACCGCCCAGATTGAAGTGCTCTGGGGTGGCGATCAAGCCAAACTGATTGCCGCCCAACGCGCCCCAGACATCATTGGCACGGGTGATCTGTACGTCGAGACGCAAAAAGATTTGTTGACCGACCTGACACCGCTGGTCGCCAAAGCTGGCACTGACCTCAACTACGCCGATTTCTTCCCGCAAATGCTCGCACCGCTCAAATTTAAAGGCAAGCTGCTGGCGCTGCCATTTCGTTTTAACGTCGGTTTGTTGTACTACAACAAGGACATGTTCGACGCGGCAAGCCTCAAGTACCCGACCAAAACTTGGATGCAAAAAGACTATTTGGCGGCGGCGCAAAAGCTGACCAAAGCCGACAACGGACGAGCCACCCAGTGGGGCGCAAGCACCACGCTCGGCTGGTGGGGCGAGTGGCTCATTCACGTGCGTCAATCGGGCGGCGACATCATGAAAGGCAATGTGGTGACGCTCAACAGCCCCCAAGCCATCGCCGGACTGCAATTTTTCTTTGACAAAACCAGCAATGGCAAATACAAAATTGCCCCAGGACCAAAAGACGACAACCTTGGCGGCTTCGCGGGCGGCAAGACCGGCATGGAATACGGCGGACACACCGGAACTTGGCCCGGTTTAAACGCCGTCAAAACCCTCAACTGGGATATTCAAGTCTTGCCGCGTGGTTCCAAGCAACAAAAAGGCGCAGAATTTGCACTCGAGGGTTACGGTCTCTCGAGCAGCAGCAAAAATCCAGAAGCCGCCTGGGAAGTTTTGAAATTTATTACGGGGCGCAAGTTCGTGAACGAAGCCTTTTCCAAACTTGGTTTGCCGCCCAGCCGCCGTTCCGTCATGGACGACGCACTGGCAGTACCGCGCGAGAAACGCGTCAGCCCCAAAAACCTCGAGGCACTGTTTGACGGCATCAAAACCGGTATGACCTTGCCGCGCAACAAAGACTTCGTGAACATGGCAATTCAGGTGGTGCAACCCGAAATTGACAAGATGCTCGAGGGTAAACAATCGCCCGAAGACACC
>JANLWR010000673.1:0-1831 GCA_031364625.1 Deinococcales bacterium
TCATGCAGTGCGGGCAGGTGGCGACGATCAATTTTGGTTTGACGGTGTTTAAAGTTTGCACGTTTTTACTTGCCATTTCGACGTACAAATACTCGTTGCCGGCACGCCTGGCGGTGTCGCCCGTACAACTCTCTTTCTTGCCAAGCACCGCAAAATTCACCCCCGCTTTCTCGAGCAGTTGCACAAAAGCCCGAGATGTTTTCTGGGCGCTCGGGTCGTAACTGGCAGCGCAACCCACCCAGTACAGCACGTCAGGATTTGGGTTTTGGTCTATGGTCGGCACGTTTAAACCTTCAGACCATTCCATGCGTTTGTCGCTTCCGATGCCCCAAGGGTTGCCTTGACGTTCCATGCCCGTAAAAGCAGATTGCAATTGCTTTGGAAACTCGCCCTGCATCATCACGCGTTCGCGGCGAATGTCCACAATGTCGAGCATCTGCTCGTTTTGCGTCGGGCAAACTTCCATGCACGCCCCGCAGGTCGTGCAAGCCCAAACCGCCTCTTCAGAAATCGCAAACTCGAGCAAACCTCGTGGGCTGGGTGCGCCGTTTACAAAAGCGGGGCGCAACTCGAACGGTGAGCCGATCAAGTGATTGAGTTCCATGCGTTTGTTGATCTCGAGCGCGGCAGGGGAGAGCGCCTTGCCCGTGACGTTGGCGGGGCAGACATCCTGGCAGCGATTGCACTGAATGCAGGCGTAGGCATCGAGCAATCTGGCAAAAGACAATTCCTCGAGTTTTGCCGCGCCAAAAGTTTCAGCCTCGAGGTTCATGGCGGGCAGCACGCCACTGCCCAGGCTTTCGCCGTTGCGCCGCCGCTCGAGCGAGTATTTGACGGTTGCCATAAAAATATGAATGTGCTTGCTGCGGGCAAAGTACGGCAGGAACAACAAAATGCTGCCCAGAGCGCCCCAAAAGCCAATGTGCCGCCCCAGTTCTATCGTAGCTTGTGTCGGTCCAAAACTCGAGTTGAGAAGCCCCGCCATTGTGGTTGCGACAGGTTGAAAAACATCGCCACCCTGCTCGAGCATCTTGTACGCCTGCCCGATCAATCGCATCCCGACGTGAAACGTAATAAAACCGCTGACAATGGCACTGTCCCTGGGAATCTTGCCGTTCTTCACGTCTTCGTGCAATAAGGTGCTCGAGTTAAACCGAAACGCTTTCGCGCCGTCCGCCGTAAAAAACCGTCTGATCCACAAGCTGACAACCCCAAACAAAATCGCGCCCGTCAATAAATCCGCGCTCAGGTTGTACAGCGCCCCAGCCCAGTTCTCTGAGGTCACATCCAAACCAAAAAATGCCTCGAGCGCATCAATCAAATTGACCAGCAAATAAAACGTAAAACCAAAGAAAATAAAACTGTGCAAGGCGCTGACCACAATTCGGTCTCTGAACACGCGTTGCTGCGTCAAGGTTGTCCAGAGCGCCGCGCCGATTCTCGAGACGATATTGTCAAACCGGTCGTCAGGGTCGGCTTGACCCCTCGAGATGGCTTTAAAAATACGGTAAAAATAGGTTGCTGCCCACGAACCAAACACACCAGCGACCAAGATAAAAACGAATTTCTCGAGCGTTGAAAGTTCAAACATACTTGCGCCTCCAGGCTTTGAATACCTCGAGTTTAACAGGCTTGTGCGTGATGTGCTCAGTCAAACGCCTATAATTCTAAAATCATGAGCAACACAAACCTCGAACAATCATTAAATCAGCGCCTCACTTCACTCGAACAGGCTGGACAGTACCCTTTCACCCGTGGCATTCACACCGAAATGTACAAGACCAGGGCTTGGACGATGCGCCAGTACGCGGGTTTTGGCAGCGCCGAAGAA
>JANLWR010000716.1:0-3135 GCA_031364625.1 Deinococcales bacterium
GCCCACACTGTTTTTGGTGGGTTTGCTGACCTTGTTTCGCAGCTTAACCGCGTTTGGACAAATCCACTTATTGACCAAAGGTGGTCCCGCCGAGAGCACGTTCGTCTGGGTCTACCGCGTGTATCAAGACGCCTTTTTTAACTTTAGGTTTACCTATGCCGCCGCCGAAGGACTGACCTTGTTTTTGGCGTTGCTGCTGCTTGCCGCACTGCAATTTCGGTTTTTTGGACGGAAGGTGCATTACGAATGATCCAGAACCTCGAGCCAGCTATTTCAACCAAACCGATAGATTTCAGCAAAATGTTCAAGCAGATTCCATTTTATTTGCTGATCAGCGCCTACGCCTTCGTGATTGTTTTGCCCCTTCTGACTTTATTCTCCGCCAGCTTGCGATCCGATGCCGACCTGTATGCGCCCACTTTTTTACCGCCACATTTCACGCTCGAGCCGTACCGTTTGGCGCTGACCAGTTACCCACTCGGGCATTATTTGCTCAACAGTTTTCTGACCTCGAGCTTGATCACGCTCGGTGTGGTCATCACCTCGAGCACGGCTGGTTACGCGCTGGCGAGGGTGCAACTGCCGCACCGTGAACTCATTTTTGGCGCAATTGTTGGTCTTTTGCTCGTGCCTGGCGAGATCACGTTTTTGCCGCTCTATTTGCACGTCAATTCGCTGGGTTGGTTGGACACCTATACCGCCCTGATCGTACCTTTTATCGCCAGTCCCCTCGGGATTTTCTTGTTGCGCCAATTCTTGAAAAGCCTGCCGCAAGACTTGTTTGATGCCGCCAAAATTGACGGCGCGGGTCATTTTCGGATTCTCTGGCACGTGGCGATCCCGCTCGCCAGTTCTGCGCTGGGCGCACTGGCAGCATTGACGTTTTTGGGCGCGTGGAACATGTACCTGTGGCCACTGGTCACCACCCAATCCAAAGAAATGCAGACCGCTCAAATTGCGGTCAGCAATTTGGTGTCCGCCGAGGGTTCGCAGTGGAACGTCGTGGCGGCTGGAGCGATCCTGGTGCTGCTGCCGACCTTGCTGGCGTTCTTGGTGGCTCAAAAGGCGTTTGTCAACGGTATCGCGCTCGGTGGCTTGAAGGGTTAAGACCAAAAAAAATGGCTTTATGACCTCGAGATTCTGAGGTTTGAACGCATCGGGCTTGCTGGCTCGAGATAGAGGAGGCTGTATGAAGAAATTTTTAGTTGCAGGATCACTGGTGGCACTATCAATGGCTTTGGCGCAACAAAACGCCAAGACCGAAATTCAATTCTGGCACTCGATGGGCGGCGTGCTCGGCGAACGGGTCGAGGGTTTGGTCAAGGAGTTCAACGACTCGCAAACCCTCACCACTGTCAAAAGCACCTATGTCGGCAGCTACGACGACGGCATCAACAAATTGCTGGCGGGCATTCGTGCAGGCAAAGTTCCAAATCTGATTCAGGTCTACGACATCGGTTCGCGCACGATGGTCGACAGCGGCGCTATCGAACCGCTCGAGAACATTGCCAAAGCCAACAATTTCGACCTCGAGCAATTTGTGCCGCAACCCCGCAATTACTACACGGTGGACGGCAAACTGAACGCCATGCCGTTCAATTCTTCCAACCCGCTCTTGTACATGAACACGGCAATGCTGGCAAAAGCCGGTATTCCGTACCGCAACTCTTGGCGGCTTTCCGACCTCGAGGCTGCCGCCCGCAAGCTGACCATCAAAGACGCGAGCGGTACAACCTTGCGTTACGGTATTGCCATTCCGATTGACTCTTGGTTTGTCGAACAGTTCTCTTACAACTCTGGCGAGTATTTTTGCAACTTTGAAAACGGACGTAAAGCTCGAGCCTCAGAAATGAATTTCACCAACCCTGCCGATGTCGCCTTTGTGGACTGGTGGGCGCGAATGGTCAAAGACGGCGTGATGGCGAACATTGGGCGCAGCGGCGACAATGCCCAAGCGGCGTTCGCCCAGGAAAAAGCCGCGATTGTCGCCCAATCAACCGCCTCATTGACAGGATTATTGAAACTGGTCGGCGGCAAGTTCGAGACGCGCACCGCGTTTTTCCCGTACCTGAAAGAACGCAATGGCGTGGCGATTGGCGGCGCAAGTTTGTACGCCATGAAAGGTCAAAGCGCGGACGAACTGAAATCCACTTGGGGCTTTATCAGCTTCTTATTGAAGCCAAACTCGCAAGCCAAATGGCATCTCGGCACGGGTTATTTTCCGGTCATCAAGGGTGTTGCACAATTGCCAAACGTGGTGCAAGCCCACGTCAAACAACCCAACTTCGAGACTGCATTGCGTCAACTCGAGACGACCAAAGTCAACAATTACTCGGCGGGATGCTTGGCTGGTGCGTTCCCCGAAATTCGTCAGTACGTGGCGGGTGCGATTGAGGAAGCCATTAAGGGCAAGCCTGCTGCCGAGGCGCTTAAAGATGCCAAAGCCAAAGCGGATGCGGCACTTGATCGGTACAATAGCGCCATCAAAAAATAAACTCCCAGTACCCAACTCAAAGTCAGGGCGCAATGCCCTGGCTTTTGGTGTTTTAACAGGCTCGAGATTGAAGAACATGAACGTCTTAGCAAACACTGCGCTGACATACTTTGCCATGACAATTGGCGCTTAACTTCTAACAGACCGTCACTTTGGTCGGAGGTGCGTTTTGATTCGTCTCGAACAGGTCAGTCATCAGTACGCCAACGGTACTTTGGCGCTTCAAAACCTCAACCTCGAGTTTGGTGGGCAGCACTTTACGGCGCTGATCGGACCGAGCGGTGCGGGAAAAAGTACGCTGATGCGAGTGTTGAATGGTCTGGTTAAACCCAGCCACGGTAAGGTCTGGCTCGAGCATACCGAGATCACCAAAGCCAACGATTCGGTTGTGCGCCTCGAACGTCGCAAGATCGGCATGGTCTTTCAACAGTTCAATTTGGTCAGGCGCTTAACGGCGCTCGAGAATGTCTTGATCGGGCGTTTGGGTTTTATGGGCTTGTGGCGCTCGAGTTTTAAAGCCTATGCCAGAGCAGACCGCGAACTTGCCATGCGACTGCTTGAACGGGTTGGCATGGCAGATCAGGCGTGGCAACGGGCGGACACGCTCTCGGGTGGTCAGCAGCAGCGTGTGGCCCTGGCGC
>JANLWR010000751.1:0-3105 GCA_031364625.1 Deinococcales bacterium
GAACCCCCAACACTCGAGCGCCAGGACTCGGCTCGAGCATGACCTGTTTGGCATTCTCGAGGGCGGTAATGACGTTGTTCCAAGGATTGGTGATGGTCGTGGCGAGTAAACCAGTTGTCCCGTGTTTGGCGTGAAAGGCTACCATGCCGCGAATGCCTGGCACACCATCCATCGTGTCAAAACCACCACCGCCATGAACGTGTACGTCGATAAAACCTGGAACGATGTAGGGCGAATTTTGCGGTAACGAACCGTATTTTATACTTTCTATCGAAGCCCCAAATTCAATCTTGCCGTCACGCCAGCCATCGGGGGTCAGAATTTGTCCTTGCAGTGAGGTCATACTCCAATTTTAAGACTTTAAGTCTCGAGAATCCAAAGCCCAGGATTTCAGTTGGCTTGGTGTCACGGGTTCTAGGAGCAGGCGCTTAAACCAGGCTACTTTGTCATTGCCAGCAAGCAGGGCTTCGAGCAGGTCAAAACCTGTGGTGTAAGTGTAAACGTAAGCCCTGGCATATTGAATAAACTCGAGCTTCTTTTGGGCTTGGACTGTGGATAACATTTGATAATGCTGGATATACTCGAGCACCGTCGCTTCACTTTGAGTCTCCTCAAAGAGCATGAGGGCAGCATTTCCTGCAACATAATTTAGGGCTGCTCGAGCGCCTTGAGTTTCAAGTTCTATATGCAGTTCCTCGAGACTGATGTTTAAACCCGCGACCTTGGACAATTCACCCCATATCCAATTTGCCAGCTCGGACTTGTCCATCATCACTCCCAGCGCACTGGTGGCAATGCCTTCCGCCAGAACACATTCGGGCGAATCGAGCAGTTGAATGCCAAACTCTTGCCAGCCGTTGTGCTGTACCAAGTTTTGTTCTTTCAACACATGTTCGGTGTGATGACCTGGGTACGATTCGTGGGCGACCAAGTCAGGCAGCTCGGTGACGAACTGTGGCAAGTCCGTGTTGACATCAATTCTCGAGCGACCATTTCCCAAATACCAGTTGTAGCCGCCCCAGGGTTTGTTTTGCACCAGCCCGTACTGACAAGATTCGTTTTCGGGCAATCCAAACAATTTTTTAGTTCGATCTTGCAACTCGAGCGAGATGACATCGATCACGGCTTGAACTCGTTTTGGATCGATTTGAAATTTTTCTCGGGAAATTTGACGACGTTTGTTTAAATCGCCGTCACCTGGAAGCAATCGCTCGAGTTTTTGGTGGGCAACTTCAAACACTTTCTCGGCTTTTCGAATCGGCTCGATGTCGTGCAGTCCACGGACTTCCTCGAGAAACGAAATGTCATCGCCTCGCTTTAGCTTGACCATCGTCTGCATGGCTTTGGTCTGAATGCTCAAATAGGCTCGGCGCTCTGGAGAATTGACCTCCAAAATATCGTTTTGAAGTTCCTCGAGTTCAATTGCCAAATCGCTCAGGGTACTCGAGTATGGTTGAATCCAGTCCGAATTGCCAAAATAGGCGTCAACAAAACCGTTTTTGTGAAGGTTGACGCCGTGCGCGGCACGAATATAACGTTCGGCAATTGAGGCGGGCATGGCTTAGAATACCAGCTTGATGGCTTGATGCTTGACAGCTACGGGGTTCGCAAATTCTTAAACTTGGTATAATATTTTGGAGAGGTTTAAATCGATGAAAATTTTATGTTTAATCAGGCAAGTCCCAGATGCCGAAGCTCGAGTCAAAGCGAAAAACGGTCTGGTCGATCTCGAGGGCGCGACGCTGGCACTGGACGGCATGGACGAATACGGCGTTGAACAGGCACTACGCATCAATACCGACGGTATCAACACGGTGGCGGTCGCCCTGGGCGGCGCACGATTTGAAGATGCCATTCGGCGGGCTTTGGCAATGGGTATCGAACGCGCCGTTCACATCGAATCGAATGAATTTTTGGACGTGGTGACACAAGCCAAAATACTTGCCAAAATCGTCCAGGAAGAACAACCAGACATCGTATTTTGCGGCGGGCAACACGCCGACACCGACTCGCAAGCTTTGGGGGCGGCATTGGCAGAGGCTTTACATTGGAATCAAATCACTTGGACGACAACCCTGGAAATTGAAAACTCGAGCCTCAAAGCCACCCACGATGTTGACGACGGCAAGGAACAACTCGAGCTAGAATTGCCAGTGGTCATCACGACCCAACAAGGTTTGAACGAGCCGCGTTACCCGACGCTGCCCAACATCATGAAAGCCAAGAAAAAAGAAATTCGCAAAACCAGTCTGGCAGATTACGGTGTTACGGTCGGTAAAGTGCGCGTGGTGGGTCAAGAGATTCAAGAAAAGCAACGCTTGAATAAACTGATTGACGGCAAAGACCCAATTGCTGCCGCCGAAGAGCTGATCAAACTTTTACACAACGAAGCGAAGGTGATCTAAATGATTTTAATTCTGGCAGAACATGACGGCAATAAACTTAAAAAAACCTCGCTCGAGATGATTTCGGCAGCTCGAAGTTTAAATCCAGAAATCACGGTTGCGCTGTTGGGCGTTGGCGCGAGCAACGTTGCCGAGGAAGCCGCGAAATACGTGGGACAAGTGCTGGTGGTTGAAGACACCAAGCTCGAGCCTTACGACGCTCGGGTCTACAGCCAAGCCTTGCAGCAGATTGCAGAACAGGCTGAGGCGAGTGTGGTGTTGATTGCTGGGACTCGAGCCGGGCGGGAACTCGCGCCGCGCTTGGCGGTACGTCTCGACGCGCCGTACCTGGAAGATGCAGTCAAACTCGAGGGCATTGAAGGCGGCTTGCGGATTGCCCATTACGCGTTTTTGGCTCGGGTCACCGAAACACTCGAGGCAACGGCTGCGGTAGTCATCGCCACCGTCAAACCAAACACCCAACCCGCCGCCGCACCAAACTCGCAGGACGGCGAAATATTTGAAGTCGAACTGGAATTGAGCGCCTCGAGTCTCAAAGTTTTGGGGCGCACCCAAGAGAAAACCGCTCGAGTTGCCTTGACCGAAGCCAGCGTGGTCGTGACGGGTGGTCGCGGCATGGGCAGCATGGAGAATTTTAAACTGGTCGAAGACCTCGCCGACGTGCTGGGAGCCGGTGTGGGCGCGACCCGTGCGGCGGTGG
>JANLWR010000762.1:0-2920 GCA_031364625.1 Deinococcales bacterium
GGCAGCCACCCACTGTTATCACAGCGCCTTTAGATGGATCAATCACACCTTTGGGCATCAATCTTTTGATGATACGACCAGCCTGGCAGATGTCAACTCGCAAATCTCTCAAAACCTTGCGGTGGCAACCGGCTTGGGCGGTCTGAGGCTCTCGGCAAAAGAATTTGATCCAACTGTTCTGATCACCGGCAACCATTCCGGACTTGGTTACTTCGACGAAGTTTTGCCACTGGTCAACGCCGGTAAAAGCCGTGCCAGCGCCAATTTGGTCAGCGGCGCTCAAGCCCTGGGTATTCGGGTCTTGGCAAGCAACACCTCTGCGCCCACCACACCACCGATTTGCACTTCCACCAGCGATGACTGCTCACAGAACAACCCGTCACCAAACCAAGGCTTGCGCTTCCCAAGCAATTTACCAAGCAACGACATCCTGCTCGAGCCTCGCTTCCCAATCAACATTTTTTACAACACCACCACCCCCGTCGAACTGACCGACGAGTACAACACGATTTACCGTGGTTACTGGGGACGCGACCTGAGCTTCCAAGAAATCATGGATTACGAGTCAGACGTGGTGATCTCGCACATGTTATCCGGTTCGGTCAACCCGCACTTTGTCCACCAATCGAACCTGCGCAATTACGGAAATGGAAATTGCCTGCTGTGCGTTTTTATGAAAAATGTTGCGAACAAATACGCAAAATTAAAGACCTTGCCCGTGGTTAACTTGTCAATGGCAGACATCGCCAAGCGACTCCTGACCCGCACCGCTTTCGACAATGCGGGCGCTTCGGCAATCTGGAATAAAACCACAGGCGCGTTGACCATCAGTGCCAGCAACCCAAGCGCCATCATTGCGTTAACCAACCCAGTTCAGGGCACACAATACGGACTCGACCGTGTACTCAATGCCACCTCTGGAACAACCATCATCATTGCCCCGTAAAAACGACGGCTCGCGTTCATTGCTCGAGTGACACAGGTTATTCAAAAACAGTATGGACACAAGTAAATTGCTTGTGTCCATACTGCATTAACGTCGAAAACAAAAGCAACTCGAGATGCGGTCAGGGCAACCGCAAAGTCTGAATTTCGTGCGTTTTGTAAGAATTCCCGATTCCTGGAAGGCGCAGCTTCTTGACCCTTACAGCAGCACCTTACGGGCTTGGGTCGCAAGCAGCGCCCCTACGTAAAAATGCTGTGTGGTAGGGGTGAAGCTTGTCTTCACCCTTGCAATGACAAGGCGTTGAATCATTGTTTAGTGCATTGATTTACGACTTTGCGGTTGCCCTGAGATGCGGTTTAGGTTTCACTTTATTTCAGATTCATGCAGTACAATCTCATACCCATGAGCCAACCTGCCAACGATTCAAAAAGCGTGTACGAACGTTCGCTCAAATCACGCCCCAGAATCGAATTCTCGAGCGAGTATTTTTTTCGTCCAATCGCGCATCTGGTCGTGCAATTTTTACTGCCTTTCAAAGTTCAACCGACAAATTTGGTGCTGTTCCATACGGGTTTGGGCATCTTGAGCGGCTTTTTGATTGCCCGAGGAGATTTTTGGATTGCCGCGATTCTGATTCAAATTAAAACCGTTCTTGACAATGCCGACGGTCAACTTGCCAGGGCTTCAAACACGATTTCTGAAATCGGGCGTTATGCCGACACCGAAGGCGATACGCTGGTCAATGCCGCCCTGTTCGCAGGTCTGGGTTTTGTCACAGGCGCATGGTGGCTGGCGATTCTGGCGTTCATCACCTTCACACTGCTGCTCAGTTTTGACTTCAACTGGGAGTACCTGTACAGACTCGAGCGCAATGAGCCATTCCGAGCCAGTCCGGACACCAGCCAGGAAAATCAAAGTATTTTAAAGTTCCTCGAGCGTGTTTACGCAGGGTTTTTCAAACCGCAAGACCTGGCGATCAGAAGTTTTTCTGAAAACCGTTTTGAAACCGTCTACCGTCAACATCCCAACCAAGACCTTCGCGCCGTCGCCAGACTCGAGTATTACGAAGCCGACAGTTTGTTGGTACTCGCCAACCTCGAGTTGAGCACGCAACTGGCGGTGCTGGGTTTGTGCCTGATTTTGGGCGTTCCAAGCCTGTTCTTATGGTTTGTCGTGTGTTGCGGTTTGACCGTGGCGGTCTTGCAAATTCGCCGTGAATCTCGAGCCAGAGCCGTCTTGCAAGGCAAGCATCCTTCAATGTTTTTCTAAAAAAATCGCGTCTGTCAAAGTGCGTTTTTGAAGTCTGAAAGCTCGAGTTTTTGCTGCAACTCTTTTTGATTCCCTGGTATTCTCGAGCATCGGGAGCGGTGATTTGCCATGGCGAAGACATTGGCGATACTGGTGCATATGTGCTGACAGGCAATCATCTCGAGGTGGTGACTTTTCGTCAGTTGCTCGAGAATCATCAAAAATTGTGTGACTGAAAGGTGCTGACCATGCAAGATTTAGAACGAAAAATTGAATTGTTTAACAACACTGTGATTGTCGGACGAAACCCAGAAGGTGCTGTTGGAATGCTGCAATTGTTGTTGCAAAGCACGAACATTCAAAAAATCCTCGAACTTGCAGATTTAAGTCAATGGAACTTGGCACTCGCGCAACTTGGCGCACCAACCCAAATAACGCAACTCGAGCTTTGGGCGCAGCAACAACCAATCCCCGCATCATGTCAGTTTGATGTGTTTAACAGCGAAGCTGCCGATTGGTGGGAACATTATCAGGTTCGTCAAGCTTTGTATCTTGGTTTTTCAAACCTCGAGCAACAAGGCGTTCCCATCGAAACCTGGGGTTATGGTTTTGTGATGCGTTGCGGATACGACATTTTGATGCCAGATGTGTACGTTGGCAAACCCAACCGAAACCGCACCCATGAATACCATTACGACGGACCAGCCGAATTGATTGTTGAGGTTC
>JANLWR010000861.1:0-6833 GCA_031364625.1 Deinococcales bacterium
GGCGCTTTGCGGATTGCCAAGATAACCGATGAACAACCCGAGCGCCACGAACGGAATCATGCCGAGCATGATTCTGGCAACCAGCAACAACCAAGTCTCGAGTGGGAGCGAAATGTGCGCGACCAGAATTCCGAAGGCGAACAATGCCGAAAGGGTGAGCAAACCCGAAAGTAACGCGGTCAAAATTTTGGCAGTGAAGTACATAATTGGGTGCATCGGCGTTGCGCGGGTCAAACGATTCCAACCCAGACCGCGTTCGGCGGCAATGCCAGTACCAAACCCAAACAATGCCGTCGAAAGCATTCCGTAAGTGCCGTAAGACGCCAGCAGGTACGCGCCAACCGTTACGCCATTGCCAATGGTTTCTTTGGCGCTGGGCAAACCAAAGAGCGTGAAAAACATGATTGGAAACAAAACCGTGGGAATCAAAAAGCCTGGGTTGCGCAATAAACGAATCAGTTCGCAGTACAGTTGAAAGCCCAAACCTTTGAACGGATTGTAGGCTCGAGCGGGAATATTTTCGGGGTTCAGACCAGTCATTATTTTGCTCCTTGCTCGGTGATTTCCATGAAGGCTTCCTCGAGTCCCGCACCAGCCACGTTAAGGTTTGAAATTTGCAACCCAGATGCGAAAATTTCTTGCAAGACTTTTTCAGGCTCTAAAGTGTACAGATTGATGCTTTCGCCAGTCTTGGAAAAGCGTTGCACGTTTGAAAGTTGCTCGAGGATTTTGGATTCACCAGCCTCGAGTTTGAATGAAACATTCTTGCCGCCAACCCGAGATTTGATTTGCGCGGGGCTGCCCTGCGCCACGATTTCGCCTTTGTTGATCACAATAATTCGGTTTGCCAGCGCGTCGGCTTCCTCGAGATAATGCGTGGTCAGGATTACGGTTTTACCGGTTTTGGCAAAGCCCGAAATTTCTTGCCAGAACGCACGGCGCGATTCGACATCGAGCGCCACGCTAGGTTCATCCAGAAACAAAACATCTGGGTTGCCGCAAATTGCCAGCGCAAAATACAGGCGTTGTTTCTGCCCACCCGAAAGCGTGGAGGCGATTGCATTTGCCTTCTCAGTTAAATTTGCCATCTCGAGCACTTTGGAAACCACCAATGGCGCATTGTAAAACTGGGTGAACAACTGAATCAACTCGCGCACTTTCAGCAATCCTGGAACGCCCGATTCTTGAAGCATCACCCCAATTCGCGCACGGTTTTTGGGTTCTCTTGGATTCTGCCCAAAAATTCTGGCACTGCCACCCGAGGGTGAACGCAAACCGAGCATGATGCTGATGGCGGTGGTTTTACCCGCGCCGTTCGGTCCCAGAAACGCGACCACTTCACCCGCATCGACTTTGATTGAAACGTTACGAAGTGCCTGAACACTTCCAAAAGATTTGCTGGCATTCTCGAGTTCTACCGCTAAAGTCATGGTTTTCTCCTGCAATTATTCTCGAGCTTGCCGCATTTTTTAAACAGTGCAAGCTGTCAGTTGTTCAACGTGACAAAAGTCAGGTTTGCGCGTCCAGCCAAGGCAGCATCTCGAGCAATTCTTTGACCTCGAGCGTGGCGGTTGCCGTGCGCGGTTTAAACCCGCGATCAATCCAAACGGTTTTGATTCCCGCGTTGATGCCGCCCTGAACATCACGGTCGGCGTTATCACCGACCATAATGCAAGTCTCGAGCGGCACTTGTAACTGATTGGCAATCCATTCAAAAATTTCTGGGTTTGGTTTACCCACACCCAACTCGCCAGAGATTGCCACCGCATCAAACCAGGGCGCGAGTCCGCAACCAAGCCATTTCTGGCGTTGCAAACCAGCCACGCCGTTGGTGACAATACCCAGTTTGTAGTTTTGTTTTAAGTTCACCAGCAGTTCATCCGCATCTGGGTACAGCGGATACCTGGCACGCAAACCCTGCCAGAGTTGTTCTAAAACTCGAGCATCGGCTTTCAAATCGCAATCGGTTAGCGCCGCATTCCAAGTTTCAAAACGGTAATCAACAATGTGCGCCTCGAGCAACGCCTCAAACTCGAGATTCGGATCGTAAACCGCCCACAACCCCTCGAGCGCACTGTGCCCAATCCGCGTCGCGTACTCGAGCGCGAGTACCGGCAAGGTTTGCCACAAGCGTTTTGCATGATACTCTGCCGACTTTGCAAGCTTCTCTGCCAAAATTACATCTCGAGTCACGCTGAGCGCCGTAATCCGAAATGCCTGAAGTGAAACGGCTTCGTCAAGAATCAGGGTTTCGTCCAAATCAAACAACACTGCTTTTATCATCGAAGACAGTCTACCGATTTTTGAAACTCGAGATCGTCCAGTGAAAACAGATTGCCAACATTTCCACCCTCATCCCTGCAAGGTGTGTTTTATGGTCAAGAGGGGGCAGCGTCATGACAACTCCGACCCAATCTCGAGGTAAACTGGTTGCATTAAAACGTTGCCTCGAGAAACCAATACTTTACCGCGCTTACGGGCACTCGGAGATTTACAGCTCGAGCCGTTTGGTTTTGCCCAAGCCAAACCGCTTTTGTTGCTGGCGTATGTGGCGCTCGAGGGTGAACAGAACCGCGATCATTTACGCGAGTTGTTTTTCCCGAATGCCAGCGATGCGGCGGGCAGTTTGCGCAGCACCATCAACCGCGTACGACAAATTCTGCCGACTGCGTTTGAGGGTTCTGGCTCGAGGTTGAAAGCTGGTGTGGCGTGTGATGCGGCAGAGGTTTTGTTCGCGCTCGAGCATCAGGATTTGGAACGGGCGGTGCGATTGTACTCTGCGCCATTTCTCGAGAATCTGGAAATTTCGGATGTTCACCCAGAGTTGCTCGAGTGGGTGGAATCGATGCGAACGTATTTGGCTCGAAGGGTGATTGAGGCGCATTTGATGCTGGCGGAACGGGCGGTTGAACAGCTTGTGGCGCATTATCATCTCGAGGCGGCACGGAACATCAGTGGTTTTGAAAACCTCGAGTCGGCTTGGTTGCAACGAATAATGTTGCTCGAAACTCGAGAATACACAACGAACGAAACCACAAAACTTTTAGCGATTCCGAACAACCTTTCGCAGAGCTTGACCAGTTTTATCGGACGCGCTCGAGAGTCGGCACACGTGCTCGAGTTGCTGCAAGAAGAAGCCCGACTGGTAACGTTGGTTGGACCAGGCGGTGTGGGCAAAACCCGTTTTGCGCTCGAGACGGCACGGCAAAGTTTGCAACTCGAGGTTTTCACCGACGGTGTTTTGATGGTCATGCTCGAGGCGATCAATGACCTTGAAGCCTTGCTGTCACGAATCGTGCAAGTCTTAAAAATCAGTCTTAAACCCGACGCGCCCGTGCTCGAGCAAATCATTGAAGGCATTGGTCAAGGTCAAATATTGTTGGTGCTCGATAACTTCGAGCACCTGATCGAACACGGTTTTCACCTGACCTTGCTGCTCGAGCGTTGCCCAAACTTGCGCTTGATCGTGACCTCCCGCGAGCGTCTGAATTTGCACAGCGAATGGATTACGCCACTCGAGGGTTTAAGTGCAAGGTCCGATCAAGACGCCGCGCTCGAGTTGTTTTTAGACCGTGCCGCCAGGGTTGGAATGCCCGTTCAGACTCCTGAAGACCGCATCGATGCCCTCGAGATTTGCAAACTCGTACACGGTTTTCCGTTAGCGATTGAACTAGCCGTGCCACTCTTACGCGCCTTAAGCCTGAGTGAATTGCGTGAAGATTTAAGCCGCAACCTTGACCTCTTGGACAACACTTTGCGCGACACGCCCGAACGTCACCGCAGCATTCGCGCCGTGTTCGAGCATTCCTGGAAGATGCTTTCCACACCCGAGCAACAATCCCTGGCACAACTTGCCGTGTTCAGGGGCGGCGCAACTCGAGAAGCCATTGGGGCAATCAACGCCACCAAATTACAAACCCTGGCAAGCCTGACCGACAAGAGCCTGGTGCAACGCAACGAAACAAGTCGTTTTGGCATTCACCCACTTTTGTACCAATTCACACTCGAAAAACTCCTCGAGCTTCCAGATCATGCCAGCAGTTTTGAACGTCACCAAGATTATTACCTGACCAAACTCGAGCGAGACACCGCCCAAATTCGAGGGTCTGAAGCCTCGAACGCCGTGCGCAACATCGAAACCGAACTCGAGAATATTCGCGCCGCATGGTCGCACGCGATTCAACACAATCAAGCCGCTAGGCTCGAAAAGGTACAAGATATTGTAGTGTTTTTTGACCAACGCTCGAGGTACGCGGAGGGTTTGGTCTGGTTTGAAGAGGCGATTGCAACACTCGAGGTTGAAAGTCCAGAATCTTTGGCGTTGGCTGGAATGTTGATAGGTGCGGCGTGGTTGCAATTCCGCTTAGGTCAAAATAATAATGCTCAAAAACGCGCAGAGTATGCCCAAAAACTGGCTAGCACAATCGGCGAGGCTGGCGAACTTGTCTTATCAAAAGCATTAAATATACTTGGTATTATTTTTGCTACAATGGCTGAGTATAAAAAAGCAATTAATTATTATGAAAAAGCACTTTTTTTAATACGAAAACATAATGATAAGTCTCGAGAGACAACTTGTTTAAGTAATTTAGCAACTCTAGAGTCAACTATTGGAAATACAAAAAATGTTATTAATTACTATCAAACTATTATATCAAGTTCAGAAAAACAAAAAGATTATAGCACAATAATACTATCACGCTTAAATTACTCGAGTCTCCTAATTTCTAACACAAGAAATCCAAATTTTCTTGAGATACTTAATACTTTGAAATCAGCTTTAGATTTAATCAATCATACCGAACTACAAAAAATGACTATTCCTTACTATTTACTTAATATGTCTTTGTGTTTGTTTTACTTAAATGATTATCAAAAATCTGAATATTTTGCTCAATTAATTCTTAAAAATATTGACTTTCACTATATTTCAGAAATTCAAAGTGGAGCATACTTAATACTTAGTCGTATTGAAATACAATCAAAAAATTTGCAAGTTGCCGAAAATTATATAATTCAATGCTTAAAGTATATTCGGAGCACACAAGAAAATTCTCAAAAAATCGATGGCTTAATTACATTTGCAGTTTTAAAAGGCTTATTGGGAAATGAAGATGAATCAAAAAAAATATTGAACATCCTTTTAAGACAGAAAAATCTTCAAATTATTCAAAAAAGAGAAATTCAATCAGCTATACGGCTGTTAAATCTCTCTTTTGAAAAGGGCTATCAAGAAAACTTAATGACTCAACCAACTGTTCAGGACTTAGTTAGTGACATTCTTTTGGTAAAGAATACTTAGCCCTAAGGACCTCCATAAACCCAAGGTGGTCCACCAACATTGTCGTCATCTTCCTTAGACAATCCCACGCGTAACGGCGCAATGCTTGGTGACACAAGTTGGAACAATTTTGGAACATCATGGATCGAATCTGGTGCGGCGGTTGGGTAGACGTACAACCACCAACCACGGTAACTGATTTGCGTTAAACCTTCATCGGGTGGACCATCGCGGTCAAAGTCACTCAGGTCTTCTTGTTTTACGCCTGCTCCTGCTTTTGGCGCACCAATGAGCGGACTCCAGGTGGCAATAAACTCGAGCAGGTACGGTGGAAAATTTCCGCCCCAGGGAATGTACAAATGCTCGGGGTCAGATTTCATGGGGACAAAACGGTAGATGGTTCTGCCGTCGCCCGTGACCAGGTGCTTGCCGTCCTTGGATACTTGGATTACAACATCTGCCATGCGTGCTCCTTTTGAAGCGTTGATTTTGTAAAGCATCTCGAGCATAACATGCGTACTCATTCTTGTTGGTCAAATCTCAAATCTGTCACGGGATAATTTTGAGCCAAGGTTTTGAATTGGAATCCTGCTCGAGTTTGAAAATGGTGGTTGTCGTATTCTGATTTCATGACGGACACCAATCCCTCGAGCAGTCCTGTTGAATCAGAATCTCGAACCATTCCAGAATTGGCATCGGAGCGCAACGAAGACCTTGGAATTGGGCGGGTGGCGGCAGAACGCAGCAGCACCAGGTTTGTCAATCCAGATGGTTCGTTTAACACTAAGCGTTTGGGTTTGGGGTTTCTCTCGAGTCAAAATATTTTTTACGGCTTGATTACCTTACAACCTGCTTCGTTTTCTGGTTTTTTGGCTGCCATGTTTGTATTGCTCAATTTGTTTTTTGCCAGTTTGTACTGGTTGTGCGGAAACGATGCGCTTCAATCAGGTTCAAACATCGTGCTCGAGAATCGGTTTTGGCGGGGTTTTTTCTTTAGTGTGCAAACACTTTCCACCATTGGGTATGGGCATGTTGCGCCTGCCAGCCTGGCGGCGAACATTGTGGCGACCATTGAAGCGTTTGTGGGGTTGTTGGCTGTGGCTCTGGCAACGGGGTTGTTATTTGCCAGGTTTTCTAAACCTGTGACCAGAATTTTATTTTCTAAAAACATGCTGTTCGCGCCGTATCAAGATGGTCGGGCTTGGATGATACGGGTTGTGAATGGTTTACAAAATGAAGTGATTGACATCGAAGCCTTTGTGACGCTTTCGTGGTACGAAAACATCAACGGTGCTCGGGTTCGTAAATTTCATCAGTTAAAACTCGAGCGGCAAAAAGTTGCATTTTTTAATTTGGCTTGGACTTTGGTGCATCCGATTACCCAGGACAGTCCGTTGTGGGGTGTGACTGAAAACATGTTGCTCGAGTCTGATGCCGAATTCTTGATTGTCCTTCAGGGTGTAGACGATGTTTTATTCCAACGGGTTCATGCCAGGGGTTCGTACAAAGCCATTGAAGCGGTTTGGAATGCCAAGTTTGCCGACATTTACGC
>JANLWR010000869.1:0-2497 GCA_031364625.1 Deinococcales bacterium
GCCCAAACGAACGCGCCGACCAGGTGAGACGGTCTCACCTGGTTTACGTCAAGCTCGAGACATGGAACGTTCGGATGCAAGGCGCGATGAGTACGAACGGCTGTTTTGTTGAAATCCACAGACAGGGCTACTTCAAGACCAGCATCGGCAAGCCCCTGGGTTGCGCCGCCAAAGCCACAAAACAAATCAATGGCTTTAACCGGCACACTTGACTCACCATTGAAGGCGAAAGTCTTAGAAAAAGAAGCTTTCATCTTCTACCTTCAAAGACTTCGGGCAAGGCAAGTTTTATTTGCCCGAGAACATCGGGCGGCAACTGCCAAAGACCTAACGCACCACGGCAAGGAATCAATTTACTTAACTGTTGATAATTTTCGAGTTTCCAACCGAACCGACCAAAAAACCATTGTTTTTGGTCACTGCCATAATCCAAATCTGAAAACTCTGTCACGTAAGAGCTTGACTCGGCATAAGCAAAAAAACCTTCTCGAGTGACCCGTTTCAGCATTTGAATGGGCGTAACTCGCTTACTCATCGCTCGAGCCGCATTGAGCAATCCACATTGCTTGTCATTACTTGGTTCAACCCGAGTTAAAAGAAAATCAAGATCATAAAGTGCTTGCTCGAGACGGTCTTTGCCAACTGGAAACTTACCGCCATGTAAAACAAGTTGAATTGTTCGTTGGCGTTCAGCTAAATCATGCCAGCCTCTGGGCAACCAATCACGATTTTCAATTCTTTTCCCCAAGGCAAAACCGAACGCCCAAGGCTGTGTCAGTGTCAAACCGTAAATCATGCGATCTCCGACTTGTGAACAAACTCGCCCGGCGTGTACCGAAACACGAGAACATCCTCGAGGTCCACACGGGCAGAATCAGGATTCTTGGCGCGTCGGATATTTGCAAATAACGATGGGATACAGTCACGCCGCCACCAATCCAAAAGCGTACATCCAAGCGCCTCGAGCATGAGGATGTTCTCGAGTGCGAACGGAATCAGAAGACCATTTCTGACAACATCTTTTGTTACGAGCACAACCAAACCGCCAGCGTACTCGCGGGCGAACTTGTACCCTGCGCCCATCTCGAGCGCATGATGCGGGGATTTTTTAGAACTGAGAGACGACGGTCGGCGCGTCATGACCCATTCCCCCGTTTCATGCTCGAGGCTCGAGTCATGCGGCTAAATTCAGCATCAGAAAACGAATCGATGCCTTTTTTCTTGCGACGCTCGAGAAGATCAGGTAAAAAATGGTCGCTCTCGATGTAATCACCAAACTGTCTGTTCAGCTTTCGGGCGGTTTCTCGAGCTTGGTGTCTGATTTTCTTGCGCAAAGTCGCGCTTTTCGTGATGTCGGCTTTCTTGCCGTGAATATCAGTTGGGTGCAACTGCTCGAGTTTGCTGGTGATGGACACGGCACTCAAGAAATTACCTTTGGCGCTGTTCATCAGTTCGTCAGGGTTTCCTACGGCAGGCGCTTTGATTCGCGTGATGATGTCAACATCACCCCAAGCGTTTTGGAGCGTCTGCCATCTGTTCGTGGGCGACCAACGGGAACGATTTTTATCCAAGGGCTTGGGGATGCAATGCCTAACCCAAGTGCGGGTAAGGTACGCCCACAGCCTGGGCGCGGTGTCGGGTTGAAACCAACTCTCGAACAAAGAGAAATCAAACCGCTCTGCCACGCCTTCAAAATGGCTGGTTTTGGTTTTGCCGCCACGTGGACCAATGTGAATCGTCTCAATCTTTTGAATGTCGGCAAATTCTTGCAGGAATTCTCGAGACAACGAAAACTCAAGCCGCCAAACTGGTGTTTCACCGTTCCAACCGTTCTCAGTCCAAACGTCCAACATGTAGAACTTGTCTTGCGCCGCAATTGATAAAAGCTTGTTGTACTCGCGCCCGTACAATTTTGAGCCGTAGCGACCCAAGTACACGGTTTGCATGGCGCAGTTGCTCGAGACGACACGCGAAGGCTTACCCACTTCGCGTTCCATCTCTTTCAATTCGCCATCGTCCCAAGTTTGTAATAGATACTCGAGGAATGACATGAACGTAAATTCGGCAGCAGTGGCGGCAACGCCGTGTTTTTCATGCTCGAGGAAAAGTATTTGTTCTCGGTTAAGGCTGGTTAAATCCACGGTGTTTAAGCGTTCTGGAATCTCGCCAAAACAGCCCAACGTTTCTGTTCGGTAGAATAGACCCCCCTTGTTATCCCCCCTGGGGCGAAGTGGCAAAACACCCGTCTTCGTTAAAAGTTTCCATTTCTTAGTTACCCTGTTCAGCACGTCTTTTATCGTCGTGTGAGTATCTTCTTTGAACGGTGACAGCAGCCCTTCTCGTTTTAAACGTGGGGCTTTTGTGACGTAATGCTCAATTTCGCTGAAAGGTATTGAACCCTCTGGGTATTCGTAATCAATCGCCAGATCGATACGCGAAACAATCAGATAAGGCTCTGTTGGGTTGGTCATCATGATTGCTCGAGGTTCGGTTAAGC
>JANLWR010000896.1:0-4413 GCA_031364625.1 Deinococcales bacterium
TCGGCATCGTGGTCATGCTGGGTTTCATCAACTGGGGCGGTCTGGCGCGGGTCATGCGCGGGCAGATTTTGGCGATGCGCGATGCCGATTTTGTCCAAGCCGCAATCGCCTTGGGTGCGTCCGAGGCTCGAGTGATCGGACGGCACATGCTGCCCAACAACGCCTCGTTTTTGATCGTCAATGCGTCCCTCGCCATTCCTGGTTTTATTCTTGCCGAATCCGGACTTTCCTTTATTGGTCGCGGCATTCGTGAACCCTACTCGAGTTGGGGATTGTTACTCAACGATGTGACCCAGGGTGGTTTCTCGAGTTTTACAGATCGTCCGTGGGTGCTGATTCCTGGTTTTTTTATTGTCTTAACGATTCTGTCTTGGAATTTTGTCGGTGATGGTTTACGCGATGCGCTCGATCCGAAAAAACGCAGGTGATTTTAAGGAGGTTGTATGAAAAAATATGTTGTTCCGTTGCTGGTGATTGGTTTGGGTGTTGCCTTGGCAGGTACGCCCAAGAATGCCTTGGTCGAAATCATTCAGGATGTTCCCGCCACGCTCGACCCAAGTCAGGCGTATGACACAGGCTCGAGTCAGTTGGTCGAGAATGTTTACGATCAATTGCTGGGTTATAAGGGCGCGGATATCAAAACCCTTGTGCCGCTGCTGGCGACCGAGTACAAGGCTTCCAATGCTGCCAAAACCTGGACGTTTACCTTGCGTAAAAACGTCAAGTTTCAGAACGGTGACACCCTTACGTGCGACGATGCGGCGTACACTTTCCGCCGTGCGGTGATTGTGAATAACCCCAACTCTTGGGGTGGCGTGATCCTTGGGACGACCATGTTTGGCACAACCGAAAATGCAAGTGCTGACAAGACCATCACCTGGGACAGAATCTCGAGCGCGATTTCGTGCAACTCGAGCGGACAACTGGTCTTTAAACTGAGCTTGCCTGATGCCTCAATGCCGTACAAGGTTGCGTACACGGCGGCGGGTATCATCAGTCAAAAATACGCGGTTGCCAACAATGAGTGGAGCGGCACGGAAAAAGATTGGAAAATTTGGGTTGGCAAGGATTTACAGGAAGCCAACGGTTTCTTGAATACCAACATGATGGGCGCAGGACCCTATCAACTGATTTCCAAAAACCAAACGCAGTACGTCTTCAAGGCTTTCGCGGGTTACTGGGGCGGCAAACCCAACCTCGAGAATGTCATTTTGCAAGTTGTGCCGGAAGAAGCCACTCGCATTCTGGCATTGCAAAAAGGTGATGCCGACACGCTCGGCGCAACCGTTTCTCGTCCTGGCTTGAAACAGCTCGAGGGAATTGCTGGCGTGAAGGTCATGGATGATCTGCCCAACCTGACCGCCTCAGCAATTTTCATGAACCAAAACATCAAAGACCCCGCGATTTTGGGCGGTGGCACATTGAATGAAAAAGGGATGCTCGCCAATTTTTTTGGCGACATTAACGTTCGCAAAGGCTTTGTCGCATCTTATGATTACAACCGTCACATCAGCGAAATCTTACTGACCAAAGGCAAGCGCCGCACCATGGCACTGCCCGAAAATTTTATCGGTTACGATCCAACTATCCCATTGGCGCAATTCAACCTCGAGAAAGCCAAAGGGTTTTTCAAGAAAGCCTTTAATGGCAAACTCTGGGAGACTGGCTTCACGACCATTGTCAAATACAACCAAGGCAATACCACCCGCAAACGCGTTAGTGAGCTTTTAAAAGCGGGCATTGAAGCCGTCAGTCCCAAATTCCATCTCGAGGTGCAAGTTGTTCCGTTCGCGCAATTCTTGCAAGACCAACAAGCCAGCCGCCTCGCACTTTCGGTTGGTGGTTGGGGTCCCGATTATCCCGATCCAGATGACTTTATCCCAATCTTTTACGGTTCCGCCAAGGTCGGTGGTTATTACTCGCCCGCCACCAACTTCGAGAGCAAAACCATTGACAGCGCCATTTCTCAAGCCCGTCAAACCACCGACACTGCCAAACGCGAAGCCCTCTACAAACTGATCGGACGCATCGGCGCAGACCAAGTGCCGTTCATCTTGCTACCACGCGGTATCAGCTTCTTGCCGATTCGTGATGACCTGAAGGGCGTGTACTTTAATAACATGGTCAGTGGCTTGTACCTGTGGAAAGACCTCTCGAAGTAAGCAGTTAGCGATTAGCAACAACCTTCATGTGGCTCGAGCCTCAAATAAGAATTCTCGAGCCACACAACAGAAAACCTAAACTCCCTTCTCCCGCAAGCGGGAGCAAGGGTCGGGGATGAGGGTGGAAAGCTCAATTGCCCCTCTTGTCTCGAGCCATCAAACGGAGAATCCCATGCTAACTTTTGTGATGCGCCGATTGCTTGCCTTGCCGCTCGTCATGCTGGCGGTCACGGCTTTAATCGTATTTTTAATGCAGTTTTTAAGTCCCGCCCAACGTGCCGCGTCGTTCGTTCGCGGCGAGCAGCAGTTGCAAAACATTGATGCGTTGGTCAAACAGTACGGTTTGGATCAACCGTTTTACGTGCAGTATTGGCATTGGATCAACAATGCCGCCCAGGGCAATTTGGGTTACTCGAGGGCTTCGCATCAACCCGTGATGGATACTTTGATTGAGCGTTTTCCGGCAACGGCGGAACTGGCGTTTTATGCCTGCCTGCCGATCATCGGGATTGGTATTTGGTTGGGCACGTTGGCGGGTTTAAACAAGGACAAACTGGTCGATCAGGTGGCTCGAGTGTTGGCGGTGATTGGCTTTTCACTGCCGACATTTGTTTTGGGTATTTGGTTGTTGGTGATTTTTTATGGCGTGCTGGGTTGGTTGCCTGGTTTTGGGCAACTCTCGCAGGAGAGCACCTTACAGATTGCGATTTCTGGTTTAAAACGCTACACGGGTTTTTTGACGGTGGACACGCTCTTAAATGGGCGTTTGGATTTGTTTGTCGATGCCGTCAAGCACCTGATTTTGCCCGTCACAACCCTCACCACCATCTCGAGCGCAGCCATTTTAAAGGTCATGCGTTCAAGTTTGCTCGAGGTGCTTGGGCAAGATTACGTGCGCACGGCTCGAGCCAAGGGCTTAAGTGAACGCATGGTCAACCTCAAACATGCGCGGCGCAATGCGCTTTTGGCGGTGGCAACGCTGGCGGGTTTGACGGTGGCGGGTTTGCTGACGGGCGCGATCATCACCGAAACGATTTTTGCCTATCCTGGCATCGGTTCGTGGGGCGCTCAGGCGGCAACCCAACTCGATTATCCTGGCGTGCTCGGGTTTGCGGTCTTTACGGCGCTCCTTGTCGTGGTTGCCAATTTGGTGGTCGATTTGGCGTACGGCTTGATTGATCCTCGAGTGAGGTTTGAATGATTTCCAGCGCTCCAATTTCTGACGTCGCTCGAGTCCGCAAAGAACTGTGGTGGGAATCTCGGGTGGCAAGACGCTTCAGGCGCAACACCTTGGCGATGTTGGGTTTGGCGTTCATGGTGTTGTTTGCCCTCATGGCGGCATTCGCGCCTTTGCTCGCGCCGCCCGAACAGGCTTGCGCCCGCGACCTTGGCATCACGAACCGCTCGAGCGTCTACAGCCTGACCAACTCGAGTTTCTGGCGTGTCATGTTCCGCCCGCCCGAGAATTGTTTTGTCATGCCGCGCATCAGCTTTTCCCCGATTCCCACGCCGCCTGGCGTCGGTGGCAGGGTTTTTGGTACGTCCAACGGTTATGACATCAAGTATGGTTTGGTCTGGGGCGCTCGCACCGCGTTTTTTCTGGGTTTTACCGTGATTGTTTCCACGCTCTGCATCGGAACGTTGATCGGCAGTTTGGCAGGATACTTTGGCGGTTGGCTCGACAATCTGTTCATGCGCTTTACCGACGTGGTTTTTGCCTTTCCAGGTTTGGTCTTGACCATTGTTTTGATCGCCATTTTCGGGCAGAGTTTGAACAACATCATCTTGTCGCTCGTGCTGGTGGGTTGGAGCACCTATGCCCGTTTGTTGCGCGGCGAAATTTTGCGTGTGCGCCGACTCGAGTACGTCGAGGGCGCTCGAGCCTTGGGGGCGAAAGATGCCAGAATTATTTTTTGGCACGTGCTGCCAAATTCACTGACGGCTTTAACAGTACAAGCTACGCTTGACATGGGTTCGGTGGTGCTGTCGGCGGCGGCGCTGTCGTTCTTGGGTTTGGGAACGCCGCTCGGTTACAGCGATTGGGGACAACTTATCAATTTCACTCGAGGATTCTTGCAAGGTATTCCTGGTTCACCGATGGCGTACTGGTACGTTTCATTCTTCCCTGGTTTGGCGCTGATCTTGTGGGGTTTGTCCTGGAATTTACTGGGTGATGCCCTGCGTGACGCGCTAGACCCTCGAGCGAGATGATGCCGTGCAATGCGAACTCAATCGGTGCTTTTCTAGTATT
>JANLWR010000903.1:0-1659 GCA_031364625.1 Deinococcales bacterium
CGAACCTCGGCCTTCTGTTTCAGAGGACCGGATCGACTCGGAAACCTACGTCCCGGAAACCTTCGAGGCTCCTCGAAGAATTCCACAACAACCGATTCCAGAACAACGAAACTTGCGGCTGCCTCCCGAGCCAGTTTGGCGAGCGGCACAAGATCAAAATCCAGACCGAAACCGCCGCCCATGTCAAAGACCTCTCGAGCGCCAATGATTTTAGACAGTGCCGCCATGCGTTCAAGCGCGTCACTGTAATCGTGAGGGTCTTCGATGCTCGAGCCGATGTGCATCTGCAAACCAATGACTTTCAAACCAGATTCTTCGGCAAGTTTCACCGCCTTCGGTACATCCTCGAGCCGCACCCCAAACTTGCTGCTGGCGTTCCCTGTTGCCAGGTGATCGTGAGTGGACACATTCAAGCCAGGATTGACCCGAACTAAAACCTGCGAACCAGGAGCAAAACGCGCCACTCGAGCGAACTCGTCCACCGCATCCAAGATGATGCTCGCACCGACCTCGCCAGCCCGAACGTAATCGGGGTCAGTCTTGCCAGGACCATTCAAAACAATCTGATCGGCGCTAGCGCCAGCCAACAACGCACGTTCAAACTCGCCGCCAGACACCGCCTCGAAGCCGACATCCAGCGCGTTCAAACGCTTTAAAATACCCAAATTTGGGTTGGCTTTCATGGCGTAAAACACCCTGGCATCACCAAACGCTGCACGGATTCGCTCGAGTTGAGACTGAATCACCGCCCAGTCGTAAGCGTAAAGCGGAGTGCCAAAATGATTGGCTGCCTCGAGCAACCTCGACCGAAATTCAGAACGCATACGACAAGTTTAACCTCAATCGACAATGAACAACGTCGTATTGACTTTGGTGCTCGAGCGGTGCGCCTCGGCGTTGTCCGCGACTTGGTAACTCATGCCAGGGGTTAACACGAATACTCGCCCATCCTCGAGTTCGGTCATCAGCTCGCCTGTTAAACACAGCAAAATATGCCCTTTGCTGCACCAATGATCGGCAAGATAACCCGCCGTGTACTCGACCATACGCAACCGAATTCCCGCAAAATCTCGAGTTCGCCAGTACGCCATTCCCGTGATACCTGCATGTTCGGTGGGTTCAATGCTTGCCCAGTCGGTTGTGCCGAATGGGATGTTGGTCATGTTCATGGCTCGAGCTTAACACCGTCCAGAATTTCGCCCGCAAATTTCAAAATCCGTTGCGCTGGAAACGGAAAATGCCGCCGAAGCTTTTCGATAATCTCGAGCCTTAACGCCCCCTCTCGAGCGTGTTCTGGCACGTGAACGTCGGTCACATCAAACGGGTTGATCCCCCAACGTCCCTCAACCAAACCGCAAATTTCACCGTCAATCAGAATGTATTTGAGTACGGGCATTTTGGGGTAATCCGCTTTCAAGTACGAAACTTGCGCGGTTGCCAGCGGATCACCAGAATCAAGTATCGCCACGTGAGGCTCGAGCGGGACATCTTCAAAATCGGTGACGAGGTAATGCTCGCCCCAGCCGTCAACAATCGCCTTCTCGAGATGCCCAAGTGAAAGAAGTTCCTCGAGCAACAAAACCACATCCTTACCCGTGAAACCCGACCAATCTTTGACCTCTTGAACACTCGAGAAAACGTGGGCTTTTGTAAAGCGCT
>JANLWR010000162.1:0-4744 GCA_031364625.1 Deinococcales bacterium
AACCACGGTAAAAGCCGGCAATACCGCCCAGAACAACACCCAAAATGTTGATCACCAACGTTGAAATAATCCCAATGGTCAGAGAAATTTGCGCCCCGTACCAAATACGGGTGAACAAATCCCGCCCGTAACCGTCCGTGCCAAGCAAAAAGATTTTTCCAGGTTGATCCACGCCAAACAAATGCAGATCGCCGGGGATCAAACCCAAAAACTTGTACGGCTCGAGCGGGCGACGCACAAACAACCGCAATGGATATTTTGTGGCACGATCCTCGAGATACGTGGTTTGAAAACTCTCCGAATTGATCGTGCGCTTGCTGGCGTAAACAAATGGCAACTCGAGCCGTCCCGTTTCAGGGTCAGAAAAGTACACTCTGGTCGGCGGTTGGTACTTGGTGATGTCCGTCGTGCTGTACTCCGCCATGCCGTAGGGCGCGATAAACGGCGCAAAAATTGCGCCCAAATACAACACACCCAAAATAAGCGCCCCGAAAATAGCCAGTTGATGCTTTTTAAATTGCGCCCAAACCACCTGCGCTTGAGATTGACCTCGAGCGGCAGGCTCGAGCGTTTGGTTTGAAGGTTTTGCGGCGGTTGTCATGGGGTTTACCTGTGGTTTGAGAGAGGGTTTTGAGGCTCGAGAGGGGGCAATTGGGCTTTCCCTCTCATCCCCGACCCTTCTCTCCAAGGAGAGAAGGGAGTTTAGTTTCCTTGCACGTATGGCTCGAGGTTCTTGTCCTTCTCCCGCTTGCGGGAGAAGGTGTCAGCGGAGCTGACGGATGAGGGTTTCAGGCGAGACAAGTACATTTCCTGGTATGAGAACGAGTTTCTTGGTCAAATCGGAGTGTATGGCAACAAACAGCACCCCTACGGTTTTATTCAAATCGAACTCGAGGGTCAACGACTGCCAGAAGCAAATCTGAAATGAGATTGCCAAAAATCAGCAGCACCAGTGTCAAGGCGATCAATCCCAGAAAAACGTATAAATCTTGCGAGTTGACGGAGGCGAGCAGAAGCGGCGTAATTCCGGGCCAGTTAAAAACCTGTTCGACAAATCCTGCGCCGCCCACGAGCGCGGGCAAAATGCCACCGATGTTTGCCACGAATGGCAGCAGGGCATTGCGCAGGGCGTGCTTGTAAACCACAGCGCGTTGCGGTAATCCTTTGGCTTTGGCGGTGCGCACAAAATCGGCGTCCAGAAACTCGAGCATCTGTCCACGCATGAACCTCGAGAGTCCTGCGACGCCAATGATGGTCAGGGTCAAAATGGGTGCAACAGAATGCCAGAGCACGTCGAGAATTTGTTTGATCGGTGAAAAGTTTTCGTTGCCCGCCGAGGTCATGCCGCCCAAGGGGAAAATCAAATTGCCGGCGGCGAATTTGAATTGCAGCAGCAAGTACACGACGATCAAGCCCAGAAAAAAACTGGGAAAGCCGAGAAAAATATAACTGCCAAAACTGAGGGTTTTATCGCCCAGGCTGTACTGCCTTACTGCACCGTAAACGCCGAGCGGAATTGCCAACGTCCAGAGCAAAATAATGTTTCCGACCACCAGCAGCAACGAATTGGCGATGCGTGGCGCAATCACTTCGATCACCGGGCGATCAAAGTCAAACGATGTTCCCAAATCTCCAGTCACCAAATTCTTTAGCCAAATCGCGTACTGCACGGGTACGGGTTTATCAAGTCCAAAATGAGTCTCGAGTCGGGTGATGGTTTCGGGTTTGCTGCGCGGGTCCAGGCGGCGCGTGTCGAGAAAGTCTCCTGGTGCGGCTTGAACGATAAAAAACGCCAGCGCGGTTGCACCGATGAAGACTGGTATCAGGTTGAGCAGGCGCTTTAAGATGAAGGGCAACATGGTGTACCTCTGAAGCTCGAGGGGCAGTCAAACCTGCCCCTTGAGTCTGGTTTATTGACTGACCCAGGCGACCTCAAAATAGTTGAGTCCAGTGATTGAATTCATCACGCCTTGCGGAAATTCGCCGTGCAGACGGGCATTCCAAGCGTTGTGAACGTTGGGCGAGATCAGGTAATCCCAGGCTTGAGCGCCGGATTGCACTTCTTGAATCTGATGGGTGATCGCTTTGCGCTTGGCGGTGTCAAGTTCCTGCTTGCCCCTGAAGTACAGGGCGCTGACTTGTGATTCCCAGGGGGCGAGGCATTTGCCCGACTTGTTAAAGGCGTGCAAGTTCGTGCCGCAAGGTTCGACGTTGTTGCCAAGCGGGTAAACGATGCTGCCATTGGCAAGCCCCAGCAAAATGGCGTCAAATTTGCGATCCTCACCTTCCTGCAAAAGGGCTGCGACCAGGCTGTTGAAATCAATCGGTTTGAAATTGACCTTGACCCCAATTTTTTTGGCTTCATCGGCAAAAATCTTTGCCATCTGCTCGCGGTTGTTGTTGCCGGCGTTGGTATTCAGGTCAAACTCGAGTATCTTGCCCGAACGATCCACCAACCAACCGTCGGCATTGCGTTTGCTGAAACCAACTTTGGCGAGCAGTCCTTTGGCAGCCTCGAGGTTGTAATCAAATTTTTGAACATTGGGCGAAACCCAGTCTTTGAATGCCGCGTAGACGCTCGAGTAGGCTGGTGCGCCCAACCCGCCAAGCACAATGTCCACCATTGCGGCGCGGTTGGTCAGGTGGCTCATCGCACGGCGGAAGTTCACATCCCTGAACAGTTTTTGTTTGAACGGGTCGGATTTGCGATTCCAGTTAAAAACAATCCAACTGCTCGAGGCGGCGGGTCCAACGTTGGCACGCAGCACCGCTTTGAGGTTGCCGCCATCCACCGCGCGTTTGATCTGCCCAAGGGCATCGGCGTTTGGTGGGGCGTAAATATCGGTTTGTCCCGCCAAGAATTGCGCCAGGTCGGCGGTTAAATCTTTGACGATCAGTTGCACATAACCGTCCAGATAAGGCAACCCGTTTCCAGCCGAGTCTTTGTTCCATTCGGCAAAGTACGGGTTCTTTTCGACGGTCAAACGCTCGCTCGCCTTGTAAGACACGTACTTGAACGGTCCGCTCGAGATGATGTTTTCGGCTTTTTCCGAGAGCGTCCACATGGCTTTGATGCCCGCCGCACCTTTGGCGGCATACACGGGCGCAAAAACATGCGAAGCCCAAGGCGCAAACCCGACCGTCTCGAGGGCGGTGGCGCTGACGCTGGGGAAGCTGATTTTGACGGTATCGGCATCGACTTTGGAAACCACCACGGGCTTGTCGTTGATAAAAAAACTGTCGTAAGCGTTAGAACCAACGTCTTCGTCGGTATGAATTTTAAAAGTTGTCACCCAATCGTCTGCCACAATCGGTTTGCCGTCCGACCATTTCATGCCTTTACGAATGTTGAACGTCCAGATCAATTTGTCTTTTGAAACCGTGTATGACTCTGCCATGTAAGGCACTTGATCGAGCGTGACCGGATCGAGAATAAAAAAGCCGCCCGTGGCTGCCACCTGCCCAGGAATGTTGCCCGTCTCGGCTGTGGTGAATGGGTTAAGCGTCTTGTGATCCGAGAGGTTGGTCCAGCGCATCACGCCACCCGTTTTGACCTCATTAGGTTTGCTCGAGGTCCATTTGGCAGACCAGACAAACGGTGCTGCCACGGCTTGGCTTCCCAGAAATAAACTGATTGCGGCAATTAAAGCTTTTTTCATGCGTCCTCCTTTTGGAATTTGGCACAATATTTCCAGGCGCTCTCGAGGCTCGAGAACTTGCTGATTGAAACCGTTTTAAAAAACGTTTTTAAGTCATCCTTGCTCCTCTCGAGAATGGCTTGAAACAATGCAATCTGTTGTAATTGCTGAAAGATTTTTCTTGATATAAAACCACGCTTAGGCTAAATGAAACATGTTTCAACGCAATGACATATAAAACACAAGAGTTAATCACCTATTTTATGGTGTTTTTGCATAGTTTTAGTTCTAACTCTTGAAACAAAAGAGTTAGAATAACTTGTCAAACAAGTTTAAGAACTGTAACAAAATTATGACAAGAATTTTAAAACTGACATATTCTTGTTGCCCATCCCCAACAGGCTGCATGATAATCTGCTTTCAATGCAAGCAGCCAACGAAAGCAGCCCAGATAAATGCACCTGGCAGACGATCCAGTCTGAAGCTGCCGCCCGTTTACTGACCAACACCGACGAAGCCAAATGGATCACCCCTTTTCTTGGGCGCGAAACCACCATCAAAGCCGCCGCCAACGAACTCGAGCTGCCGATGCTTGGCATGTACCGTGCCGTCAAGCGTTTTGAACAACTTGGATTGCTGCAAATCACACGTACTCAAGCCCGCAAAGGACGCGCCGTGCAACATTACCGCTCGAGCAGCGACGCCTATTTTGTACCTTACAGTGTCGCACCCGAAGGTACGCTCGAGCATTTACTCGAAAACGCCGATCATTTGTGGCGTAAAGGTTTAGTCCGAAGCTTATCGAAAAGTTTTAGGGAAGCCCAAGAAAACAGTTCGCTCGAGTTAGGATTGCGTTTATACCGCTGTGATGAACACGTATATTTGGTTCACGCGCTCGGTTCGGGCGAGACTGGAAATCTGGGTTTGACCCAAAGTTTTTTGGCGTCAGGTGCGCCAGCGATTCGCCACGAATGGGTGATGTTGCGGCTGGGGTTTGCTCGAGCCAAAGAATTGCAGCAGCGCATGGCAGACTTGTTAAACGAATACAAAAATGATGACCAAGGTGCAGCCTATTTGGCTTGCGTGACGCTCGCACCGATGATCAG
>JANLWR010000691.1:0-3904 GCA_031364625.1 Deinococcales bacterium
GTGAGTCTCACCCCGCGCTGATTCTTTTCAGGGGCATCAATTTGCTTCTCGAGGAACGCCCATGATCGAAGTCAAAAACCTTTCCAAAATTTTTCCTGACGGTACAAAAGCCTTAAATAACGTCAACCTGAGCATCAAAGACGGCGAGTTTATTGCCGTGATTGGTCTCAGTGGCGCCGGCAAAAGCACGTTTATGCGCTGTCTGAACCGTTTGAACGACCCAAGCACTGGGCAGATTTTGCTCGAGGGTGAAGACATTGCGTTTGCCCAGGGGCGCGAGCTTCGCAAATTGCGGCGTCGGATTGGTTTTGTGTTTCAACAATTTAATTTGGTCACGCGGCTGACTGCCTTCGAGAACGTGATTTCGGGGAGGCTGGGTTATCATGACCGACTGCGCGGTTTGTTCGGTTTGTACACCACCGATGACAAAGCCAAAGCCATTCAAGCCTTAACCCGCGTCGGACTCGAGGAAAAAATGTACACCAAAGCCTCGAGCCTGTCGGGCGGACAGCAACAACGCGTTGCCATTGCCAGGGCATTGGTGCAAGAACCAAAACTCATGCTGGCAGACGAACCCACCGCCAGCATCGACCCCAAACTTTCTGGGGTGATTATGGGCTTACTGAAATCCTTTTGCGACGACGGCATGACCGTGATCGTCAACATTCACGAGTTGCGCCTCGCCAAAGATTTCGCTGGGCGCATTCTGGGTTTTAACAAAGGACAACTCGTGTTTGACGGCACACCAGATCAACTCACGCATCTCGAGGAAGAACGCGTTTACGCCGGAAGTGTGGCAGACTTATGACCACCACTTATATGGTTATTGCCGTGCTGTTAAGTCTTGCCACCCTGCTCGCTCGA
This sequence comes from Deinococcales bacterium, assembly GCA_031364625.1. Lineage (GTDB taxonomy): Bacteria > Deinococcota > Deinococci > Deinococcales > JAAFIG01 > JANXTZ01. The sequence goes on from JANLWR010000691.1 coordinate 865, forward strand.
GGGTCGGCACGGCGCTTGATTGTGGCAGGCGCGGCGGGATTGCTGCTCTCGTTTGTCCTCCAGCCCTTCTCGGCGGTCTACGGCACGCTCTCGAGGTACACCATCACACCCACGCCGCTTGGTTTGTCAGGCGTTGCGCCGTGGTTGTGGTTTGCGCCCGTGCTGGCAGGGCTGGCATTGTTCGTGATTTGGCGCGTCAAACTGAACCCTCGAGTCATGGCTGGTTTGGGCGTAATGCTCGGTGTCGTTTCGCTGGCGATGTCCTGGTTCTGGACGACCCAACAGCAATTTCTGATTCAAATTTCGGGCTTGTCTGGCGTGCTCGAGGTTGCCCTGCCCTTGATCGTGATTGCCATTGCCAGTTTGCTTGCGCTGATGTATCCCGCAGGACGCCAACGCGTGGTCACACTGGGCGTTGGGGCTGTGCTGGCAGTGGCTTTTGGCGTGTACTTGTTCAGCAGTGGCGCACCAACCACTTTTGACTCGTTGCGCGGTTATTACAAAGTCACAGGTTCATTTAACACTGCCAATGACTCGAGACTCGCCCAAGAATTTAACGAAGATTTGGAGCGGGTCAACGAAGAACGCGCCCGAATTTTAAGCGACTGGACAACCGCACAAAACAGCCTTAAAACTGCCGTAACCAGACTCGAGAACGCCAAACAAGGTCTGGCAATCTCGAACGACGCGACCAAACTCGAGTTTAGCCGCGCTCAAAGCGATTGGCTTGACGCACGCCGCAAGTTTAATTTGTTGCGCGAACAACAAGCCCGGGTTGGTGATAGCAAACCCTGGATCAAAATTGCCAGCGCCAAAGAATTACCAGCAGGTTACGTGATCGAACGCGACCTTGCCGAAACCGGTTTGGGTCGTGACTCGAGCGACGCTGGTGTGCGCCGTGTCTTCCCAGATCAGGTGCGTTACGGTTTTGGCACGTGGTTGCTGTTCTCAATTTTGGCACTGCTTGGCGGACTTGGCTTGCTGCTGCGCGGTGACGAAGCGCTCGAGGCTGGTGACCTGCAAAGCGGTCTGATTTTGGCGGGTTTGATAGCCATGCTCGGCTTTGGCTTTCACGCCGTGGAATTTAACTTGTCTGTCCTGCTCGAGAAATTTCCATTCATGTCTTTGATCGTGGGTCGCGCCATCAACCCAGACTTTCAAGGCATTCTTGGTGATGTTTTGAAAGCCACGACCATTACCGTTGCCACCGCTTTTGTTGGCACATCACTGGCAGCGTTAATTGCTCTGCCCTTGTCGTTGCTGGCAGCTCGCAACCTGACTTTCAAAAGTTTAATCGGACGCATTCTGTACGTGCTCACTCGAGTTGGCTTTAACATCAATCGCGGTGTGGACACTTTAATCCTCGCGCTCGTGTTTGTTTCCGCCGTCGGTTTGGGACCGTTCGCGGGCGTGCTGGCAATGGCAATTCACTCCTCCGCCGATTTGGGCAAGCTCTATTCCGAAGCCATCGAAAACGCCGACAAAGGACCCATCGAAGCGCTCGAGGCGAGCGGCGCTCCAGGCACGAGCGTCGTGCGTTGGGCGGTGCTGCCACAAATTTTGCCCCTGTTGGTGTCATACACCGTCTACCGTTTCGAGATTAACTTTCGTGTCTCCGCCATTCTTGGGTTTGTTGGCGCGGGCGGCATTGGCTTTCTGATTCAAGAAACCATGCGCAGCGGCAAGTACGAACAATTGGGCGTTTGCGTGTTGGTGGTTATTGTGATGGTGAATGTGCTGGATTTTATCAGCGCAATGGTGCGCCGGCGTTTGATCGGATAAAAATGTTGAAACTCGAGGACATAGAAGTTCGCGTGGGTCGTGCTGTGGGTGGAAGTTTCATCCATGTGATTCATAAACCCACTGGTATTTTTCGGCTCAAAGAACCACCTTTGGGTAATTCAAAAACAATACCTCGAGAACTGATGCTCGAGATTGAAGCCGAACTGCTCGAGAAAAATCTGACGCAGTACATTCAAAGTGAATGAGATTTGAAAGCTCAACTAAGCCATTTACCGTACTTGAGTTTTCCGACATAACCTCGTATCGTGCAACGCATGAAAATCATTTTGAAGCTCGAGGGAAAAACCTCTAAGGAGCATGTCCGCTAAGGTTCTAAAGCTCGAGAAAACTCGAGAACAAAGCGTTTTAAAACTGATCAAAGACCTGCAAACCCAACGTCCCATTCGGGATCGAGCGCAACTTTTTTACGTCGAGGGTGTGCGCAATTTTGTGCGGGTCGTGAATCAAAATTTCGAGATCGAAACGGTCGTGTATTCCGATAAGCTCTGCACCTCGAGCGTGACGCGAAAACTGGTGCGGCAACTCAAAAATCAGGGTGTGCCAATTTTAAACCTATCACCCGAAAAGTTTCGTGCCGTCTCGAGCACCGAACAGGCTTCTGGTGTTGGCGCGATTGTTCGGCAACGTTGGACTGAACTTGAATCCATTGACACCAACACCGATTGTTGCTTCGTGGTGCTCGAGGAAATCAATTCGGCTGGCAATCTGGGAACACTGATTCGATCCTCCGAAGCCCTGGGCGCAACAGGTTTTATTGTTCTGGGTAAAACCCTCGAGCTTCACGCGCCTGGAACAATTCGTGCCACGATGGGCGCGTTTTTTAAACAAGAGTTTGTGCGCTCGAGTTTGCAGACTTTTCAAGCTTGGGTGAAAACTCGAGAAGTGATTGTGGTCGGCGCTTCACCCGATGGTCAGCACGATTTTGATCGGTTTGATTACCCTCGAGCCACGTTCTTGTTTTTGGGTGAAGAGAAGCATGGTTTGACCGACCAGCAACGGGCTTTGTGCGCTCAACTCTTGCGAATTCCAATGTCTGGCTCGAGCGATTCACTCAATCTGGGGGTGGCGGGAAGTTTGATGTTGTACCAGATTTCGCGCAGCAAAAGACAGGAGTAACGCCCGAGGGTTCGATCTTTCGAGATGTGGTTTTGAGTTTTGCTTTGGGTACAAATGATCTTGAGGTTTTAGGATTGCAAAACTCGAGCTGGGCAGCATTTTGTCTTCAGACCGCTACAGG
>JANLWR010000005.1:0-6131 GCA_031364625.1 Deinococcales bacterium
TCTTAAAATACTCGATTGAGGGCGGCGCAAAACCGTCCGACATCAACACCCCCTGGGGAACAGGCGCAGACCTGAACGATATCGTTGGCACAGGACCATTCAAATTTTCATCCTACACTCCAGACCAAAAAGTGAGCTTAAGCAAAAACACCAATTACTGGAAAAACGATGCGTTCGGCAACAAATTGCCTTACCTCGATAAAGTCGAGTACCTAATTTTGAAATCGCCAGAGGCGCAAATTGCCCAGTTTAAATCTGGCACGCTCGAGGCGCTGAACATCACTGGTGCACAGTTTCCTGACCTCAAACAGGCGGAAGTCAACGGCGCAGCGTTTAAAGTTGTCAGAGCATTGGCATTGTTTGGCAGCCCACCGCACCTGAGCTTTAACTTTGACGCCAAAGACCCAATGCTTGCACGCTTATTTAGCAACGACAAATTCCGTCAAGCCGTGCAACCCGCCGTCAACCGTCAACGCATTATCGATGATGTTTTTAATGGATTGGCAACCCTGCCAGGCACACCCGTCGCGCCAGTCTCGAGCTTCTATTTTAACACCACCAAGTATTTGGGCGAATACGACCTGAAAGCCGCCAATGCTGGTTTGGACGCGTTGGGCTTAAAAGACACCGACGGTGACGGCATTCGTAACTTTGCTGGCGGCAAAAATATTGAATTTTCCTTGATTGCACCAACTGACAACGCGTTTTTTGCCGGTGGACCAATCGCTACGATCATCCAAAACGACCTCAAAGCCATTGGATTAAAAGCCAACCTGCAAACATTACAGAACAGTTTGGTCTTTTCCAAACTTAACGCTGGCGATTTTGAAGCCGGCATTTACGGCTTTGGTAACCAACCCGACCCAGAACTTCGCAAAGCCATCTGGCAACCAGGCGGCGACCTGTACTACTGGCACCGTGCCATGCGGTCGCCAACCCCAGGTGGCGCTCCCAATTTCAACTTAATGAAAACCTGGGAAAGGCGCATTTGGACGATTTTTGACCAAGCCTCCAAGTTGACGGATCAACGCAAACGCGGTGCGCTGTACGACGAATGGCAACTTCTGAACGCCAAAAACCTGCCCGTCATCATGATTGCCAAACCAGCCAACATTGCCGCCGTCAGCAACAAAGTCGGTAATTTTGTCTACAACCTCGGACCGATTCCGGGTTACGTGACCAACCACATCGCCTACCTCAAATAACAAATCTCAAAACCTCGAGCCTGTAAGATGACAGGCTCGAGGTTTCACACTCAAAAACTTTTGCAGTACAACAAACTCGAGAAATATGTTTAATTTTATTATCAAAAGAACGCTTGTGATCTTCCCGACGCTTTTGGCGGTGTCGTTTATCGCTTTTTTTGTGATTCAATTGCAACCAGGCAGTTTTCTGGATTCCTACCTCGAAGACCCGCGCTTTTCGCAAGAAACCGTGATCCGCATTCAAGAACAACTCGGTTTGGACAAACCATTGATTGTGCAATACGGTCTTTGGGTTTGGGGCATTGTCACCAGGGGCGATTTTGGGCAGTCGTTTACCGCCAACCGACCTGTGGCTGGTCTCATCGGTGAACGCATGTTTTGGACGGTGGAAATCGCGGCGCTGGCGCTGATTTTCAGTTGGCTGATTGCGATACCGATTGGCATTTTGACCGCCGTACGCCGCAACGGCGTGGTGGACGGCTTGGCAAGCTTTCTGGGATATGCGGGTTTGGCAATTCCCGATTTTCTGCTCGGCTTGTTGTTAATTGCCCTAATTTTAAGTCTGAACGGTAAAAATGTCGGCGGTTTGTTCAGCAACGATTTTATTGACGCGCCGTGGTCTTTTTCCAAATTGCTCGACCACTTGGCGCACTTGTGGCTGCCAATTATTGTGATTGGCGTCAACCACGTCGCCAGTTTGCAACGCCAAATGCGAGCCAACATGCTCGATGTCTTAAACCAAGATTACGTCCGCACCGCCCGCAGCAAGGGCTTAACCGAGCGCATTGTGATTTACCGTCATGCCGTGAGGAATGCCATCAACCCGCTCATCAGCATTGCAGGTTTAAGCTTCGCTGAACTGACCAGCGGAAGTTTAATTGCCGCCACCGTGCTCGGCTTACCGACCATTGGACCTTTCCTTTACGACAGCATCAAAGCCAAAGACCAATACGTGGTCATCACGCTGTTGCTGCTCTCGAGTTTCGTGCTGATGATCGGAAATTTGCTGGCAGACGTTCTGCTGGCTACCGTAGACCCAAGAATTCGTTACGAATAACCCTCGAGAAACCATGACCTCAACCATTTCTGTAAAACCTGAAAAGTCTGTCAATCCTCTGCTGCTGGCATGGCGGCGTTTTAGGCGCAACAAACTCGGCATTGCGGGCGGCATTATTTTGATTGTGCTTTACCTGATTGCGATTTTTGCTGGATTTTTGTCACCTTACGAAATCACGATCCAACACGAACAGTACCCGTTTCAACCGCCGCAAAAAGTCCACCTGATTTTTGAGGGACAATTGCGATTGCCTTTCGTTTACCCAAGCTCTTACAAGCGCGACCCTGTAACCTTTGCCAAAAAATACGTTGAAGACACCACAAAACCCGAACCGATACGCTTGTTTGTTCAAGGTGAAAATTACAATTTATTCGGCATCATCAACACCAACCTGCATTTGTTCGGCGTGCAAAACGGTTTTTTCTTCCCGCTCGGCACAGACAAATTTGGGCGCGACCTGCTCTCGAGGATGCTGGTCGGCTCGCAAGTCTCGCTCACCGTCGGCATTATCGGTATTCTGATCAGCTTCAGCATCGGTATTTTGATGGGCGGAATTTCAGGCTATTACGGCGGTTGGATCGACACCGCCATTCAACGCCTGATCGAAATTCTGCTTTCGTTCCCACGATTACCAATCCTACTCGCACTCGCGTATGTGATTCCCGCAAAATGGCCATCGAGCCTGGTGTACCTGGGCATTGTCGCAGTCCTCAGTTTTATCGGCTGGGCAAGTCTCGCTCGGGTCGTGCGCGGGCAAGTGCTCGCCGCTCGAGATCAAGATTACGTGCAAGCCGCTCGAGCCTTGGGCGCGAGTGATTTGCGGATTATTTTGCGGCATATTGTGCCGAACTTGACCTCATACTTGATTGTCACAGGCACGCTCGCGCTGCCAGGGTACATTCTGGGCGAGAGCGGTCTGAGTTTTCTGGGATTGGGCGTCAAAGAACCCATGACCTCTTGGGGTTTGTTGCTGGCAGATGCCAATGATCTCAGTAACTTATCGCAATACCCGTGGTTGCTGACGCCTGGTTTGATGATTTTCTTGTCGGTGCTGGCGTTCAATTTTGCTGGCGATGCCATGCGAGACGCGGCAGACACAACCTCGAAAAATTAAAACTCGAGCTTAATCTGTCTTCGCTCTTGACATCGGGTTAACCCGACGTTGCATCCTGAAAAAGCCAAAGGAGGCAACCATGAACCAAGCCATCACAAAGCCTGAGCTTCAAACATTCATCGCAGAATTTAGGGCGCTGCTCGAGCATCCCGAAGCACGAAATGTAGCAATGTTGTTATGTGACAACGACAACTCAATTGCCCAAAGGTTTGTGGACTCCGTAGATGGATTAAACATTGGTGCATTTGCTCAAATCTCAGGCGTTAATCTCGAGACAGTACGGCACTGGGTCGAAATCGGCGTGATTGAACCATATTCCTTAAACGGAAAATTTAAATTCTTACCACCGCATTTGCTCGAGTTGCGCAGCGTTCAACAATGGCAAGGTTTGGGTTTGACACTTGAAGCCATCAAACTCAAAAAACAAAACGGCACGGTTTTTGTGTCAGATCAAGCTCTTTCAATTGGCGAAATAGCCGAGCCAAACGCAATAATTCAGATGTTTGCCAAAGATCATCCATCGGCACAAAAATTAAATCAAAATCCTGGTTTTCACCAATACACGCAAACTGAAAAAGAAGCTCCGGGAATTGAAACGAGTCAAATCAAAGCTGATTACGACGCGCAAATCGAGCAACTCGAGCAGAAAAAACTCGAAATCGAAATTCGGCTCAAGCGTGCCAAAACCCTGCGGGGTGCGTTGGAATCTTCCAGCAAGGCTTAAACCCGAGCCACAAAAAAAGGCTTGATGTTCATCAAGCCTTTAAACAAAAAGCTAATTTATGACGCTAAAGCGCTCAACACTGCATCGGTGAATTCTCGAGTTCCTGCCGTGCCACCCAAATCTCTGGTTGGATTTGAGAACAACGCCGCTTTGACCGCCGCTTCAACTTTCAAAGCAACTTCTGGGCGCTTGAAGCTGTACCTGAGCATCATGGCGGCGCTCAGGATGGTCGCTGCGGGGTTGGCAACCCCTTTCCCGGCAATGTCTGGCGCAGAACCATGAATCGGCTCGTATAAGCCCGTACCATCGCCAAGGCTGGCACTGGGCAGCAAGCCCAAACTTCCAGGCAAAACGCTGGCAAGATCAGACAAAAAATCACCGAATAAATTTTCGGTCACGATCACGTCGTAACGCTTTGGGTCTTTGACCAGCAGCATCGCACAAGAATCGGCGTACTCGTGCGTCAGTTCGACATCGGGAAACTCGAGGTCATGCACTTTTTGCACCTCGCGCCTCCAGAATTCCGAGACTTCCATGACGTTGGCTTTGTCCACACTGCAAACACGGTTTTTGCGGGTGCGTGCGGCTTCAAAAGCCCAGCGCGCGGCTCGAGCCACCTCGTTCACATTGTAACGAATCGTGTTGTAACCCTCTTCGCTGCTAATGCTGCGCGGTTCGCCAAAGTACGCGCCGCCCAGCAACTCGCGCAAGATTAAAACATCGACGCCTTTGGCAATTTCGGGTTTCAACGGTGAAAGATGCTCGAGTCCTTCGTAGACAGAACTCGGGCGCAGGTTTGCGTACACGCCAAGTCCTTTGCGGAGTTTCAGAAGTCCCGACTCTGGGCGCATTTCCCTGGGGACATTTTCGGTACTGCCAGGAAGTCCGCCGACACTGCCCATCAAAACCGCGTCAGATTTCTGAGCCGCCTTGAGCACTTCGTCCGCCAGTGGCACACCGTACTTTTCGATGCCAGCAAGTCCAAACGCGAACTCTTGATACTCGAGGTCGGGCGCAACCAGTTTTAAAACTTCGAGGGCGCTAGCAACGACTTCTGGACCGACACCATCTCCTGGTAAAACAACAACTTTTGGCATGAAACTCCTTTAAATTTTTAGTGCTTCTCGAGCTTCACAACCAACATCGGTTCGAGAAATGATGATATTCGTCCATTCACATCAAACTCGAGGTTTAGACGATTCCGACAGCTTTGTTCGGCTGCAAATGCCATTTGCTCAAGCTTCAAAATTTGATCGGTACCGCAACCACTCGCTTCTACCCACCAGTCAAACTCGAGCTTGTACGGGACAAGTTGATCTTTAATCCAGATCAAACCCGCTTGATGCGTTAAATCTTGCCACTCGGTGACAAGGCGCTGCAAAAAATGGCTGGGGTCACGGGAGCGTTGAAATACGTTGACCCAATCATGATCTTCTTTGTGAATCACAATCTGATCGCTCATGACAAAACGCCCGCGAGGTTTTAAAACCCGCTTCACTTCGGACAAGAATTTTGCCACGTCATGGAAATGATGCGGCGCGTGACGGCTGGTGACAATACTAAAACTCGAGTCTGCAAACGGCAGGTTTTGCGCGTCACCCTCAGTAAAATCGGCGTTCAAAATATTTTCAGTTTGAACTCGAGACTTGGCTTGCTCGAGCATTTTGGGTGACATGTCGATGCCAGTGACTCGAGAAACCAATGGCGCGAAAGCCAGAGCGGTGTTTCCCGTGCCAGTGGCAACATCGAGCACCAAATCGTTCTTGTTCGGGTCTGCCAAATTTAAAAGTACTGGCAAACTCGCCCCAAAACGATGCACACTCGAGTTGGCATAACTTCCCGCATTCGCATCGAATTGCGATTTTGAACTCGAGATTTTCAGGCTTTCAACAGGATTTCCCACTGCACTCCTCGGATTTAATCTGAATCCGCAACCGCGTCCACTTCGGTTTCGACAAGCCATTCGGGGTTGATAAACCTCGAGACTGCCATGACCGTGGTCACAGGTTTGATGCTCGAGAAAAACTCGCC
>JANLWR010000696.1:0-1811 GCA_031364625.1 Deinococcales bacterium
GGTTTTTCTCGAGCGAGATTGGCGACGCGAGCTACCGTTATCAACGCGAGGTGGACAGCAAAAAACGGATTATTGTTGGCGTCAACGAATTTGGCGACAACAAACCGCTGTCCGTGCCGATTCAACTGGTGGACAAAAACGTGGAACGCATTCAAGACGAACGCCTCGCGCAAGTGCGCCGCGAACGAGATGCGATCAGACACGCCGCAAGTCTCGAGCAACTGCGGAAAGTCGCGGTGTTAGGTCAGAACACCATGCCCGCGTTTCTCGAGTGCGCCCATGCTTACGCCACACTGGGCGAGATGATGGATGTGTTGCGAGGGGTGTACGGGGTGTATGAAGAACCCGTGGCGATTTGAAGTGATTGATTACAAACCGAGTTCAGTCGCGTTTGTACCGTATCGCAAATTGCTCACTCTTGAAAAGTGCGTATCAAAGGTAAAAAGAGGTATCTCGAATTGAACTGCCAAGGCTGCAATCCAAACATCATTCGTGGGAATCGTTTGACCTTTTGCTAACAAATCCGAGTGAATTTCCCCGTATACCGTCGCAGTTTCACGGTCAGGAAACAACACTGAAACCCGAGATAAATTTAAGAAGTTCTCGAGATCAATTTGATTTTTGGTAAATCGATTGCCATGTCTAAAACCTGCTTCCAACTCAGCAATGACAATCAGTGGTAATCCAATATTCGCAGCAATCTGCATGACTTCAACCGCTTCACTTCGACCGCGAATCAATTCGCTGTACGCATTGGTATCAAAAAGGATTTCTGGTACGCTCAAGGTTGTTCATCCACCCGCTCAAAAGCGGCAATATTTGCCAGGAAAACGGCATGGTCTTCGTCTGACAGTGTGCCAATCAAAAAATCGGCATCGTGATGAACTCGAGGTGTTAATTTCTCGCGCAGCATCTCGAGGGCAACCTCTTCAGGTCGCAAACCGCGTTTTTTGGCTTCCTGAAGCAAGCGAGCCTCGAGTTCGGGATTTTCGAGTACAAGGGTCATGGGTTTAGTGTACAAGCTTTGTGGGGTTGAGAATCAAATCAGAATCACGCTCGAGAAACCTCAACTTCAGTGCGCTCTGTCAGTCAACATCCTTGGTCGCGGTTTTGAATCCTTGACGCTTTGCTTAGGTAAAAACCCAATAATAAACCTCGAGATTCGTTGTCGCATTGCTTCAAAAGCGTTTCTGAACGCCAACAACTGCAAGACTGGTTTTGAAAAGTTGAGCATAAAATCTCCTTTCAAAAGATCATCTGACCTAAGTTTGCTTCACGGGCATTAAGTAAAAATTTAGGGCAAGCAGGCATCACTGGTTTTGTTAGTGCCGAAAAATATGTACCACAAAGTCACAGAAGTTATTTTGCAATCAGACAAAAACGATTTGTACTTACGCCATTTCCGTGATTGGAAACTGCGGAGTCATAACGCATAAAACTGGTGCTTTATGGCTTAGACCAATCTATCGATTGAATGACAATACTCAAATTTTGCTCGCCTTTTAAACCTCACTGGCAACCTCGAGTAAACTGATTTTGTGCAACCACTGCTTCATGAAACGGATTCGCCACTGCTTTGGCTGGGACGTAAATTAAAAGGTTTAGCCAGCAAACGCCCCAGTGTTGCCGTGCAAATTTACGGCGAGGCGGGCATTGGGAAAACTCGAGCAATCACGGAGTTGCTGCAAAGCACACCGTTTGCTTCAGTATCAACTCGCGCCGTGACTTCAATCCCCGAGCTTGTTCGGACACTGCCCAAACCCAAGAAAATATCGGCTTGGTTAAGCCATCAACTCGAGCACATCGAAGTT